>NZ_DBHD01000211.1:0-9870 GCF_002296025.1 Microbacterium sp. UBA837 | reverse complement strand
GGTAGCGCACTTGACTGGGGGTCAAGGGGTCGCAGGTTCAAATCCTGTCATCCCGACAAAAAGCCCTGGTGAGAGGCAACTTTCACCAGGGCTTCGTCGTTTCTGGGGATGGTCACTGGCTGGTCCACTCGCTTGATCTGCTCGATCCGGTCGCCGTCGAAGTGGACCAATCCCGGTTCGCGTCGTCGCCCGCGAAGTGCACCAGAAGGTGCCCGTGGAGTGGACCAGAATCCGCGCAGGGCGATGCTCCGGCCCCTTTCGGGAGGGTCGGAGCGGGGTTCTGAAGCCGGTCACAGGCGGGGTCCGGTGCGGCGGGTGGTGTCCCTTCTGGTGGGGGTTGCGGAGAGGAACTGGTTGGCCTGTCGGGCTGCTTCGGCGAGGTGTCGGTGGTCGGGGTGCAGGTAGCCCTTGGTGGTCTCGATCGACTGGTGCCCGAGGATCTCCTGGAGGACGTGCAGGGCGATGCCGGCGTCGGCCATCCAGGTCGCTCCGGTGTGACGGAGGCCGTGTCGGGTGAGGTTGTCGAACCCGAGCTTTGCGACGAGGTCGTCCCAGTGGGTGGCGTCGCGGACGGTGGCGGTGGTGAGCACGCCACCACGCGGCCCGCGCAGGAGCGGGTCGTCGGGCTCCTTGCCGTTAGTGAGGCGTTCGAGGATGGGTTCGAGGGCGTCGAGCATCGGGACGGGGCGGTCTCTGCGGCCTTTGGTCTGTTTGATGACGAGGCCGCCTTTGCCGGGGTAGTGCTGTCGTCTGATCCACACGATCCGGTTGCCCCAGTCCACGTCCCCGGCCCGGAGCCCTGCGACCTCGGATCCGCGGGCGGCGAGGAGGGCTGCGAGCATGACGTGATCGGAATACGACTGGTGCACCTTCCCGCACGCGGTCGCGAGTCTCTGCAAGGTGGGAAGGTCCGGGAGGGCGTACTGGCGGAGTGCCCCTGTGGTGTGGGTGACGTGCTTGCCGAGGTTGCGGCGGGCGCGGTGCTTGGCGGGGTTGATCGAGATGATGTCGTCACGGACGGCCTCGTCGAGCACCCGGACCAGGGGTGCGATGGAGTTCTTGATGGTGGAGGCGGAGTGCTCTGCTTCCCAGCCATCGATGGTGCGGTCGATCATTCCGGCCGTGATCTTCGCGACCCGGATGTGTCCGAGCGCGGGCAGGACGCGGAGCCGGAGTCCGGTGTCGTACAGCTCGGCGGTGGAGGTGGGGTCCAAGCCTCGCTGCCACCTGTCGCCGATCGTGGCGGCGTAGTCGGCGAGGGTGACGGTGGTGTCGTTGCCGGTCTCGGTCGCGGCGCGCATCTGCTCGAAGAACTCCTCGACCTCCTCCGCGGTGCGAACGTGGGTCACTCGGCCGACGCGCTTCTTGGTCGAAGGGTCGGTCCACCTCACGCGGGCGCGGAACCCGTCGACGCGACGCTCGACGTCGGTGGTGAGCTTGACGCCAACCGGCGGCATCCGATGATTGCGGGGGTCAGCCATGCGCGGACTCCTGCTCGCGCACCCAGGCGCGCACGGTGACGGGGCTGTAGCGGTAGACACCGCCGACCTGCACGAACGGCGGCCCCACCTTCTCGCGACGCCACCGCGAGAGCGTGGCCTGGGAGACGCTCAGAAACTCGGCGGCGTCTTTCGGACACCACAACGGCTCGACCTCGCCGATGCCACGGTCAGGTGTCTGGCTCGTCATCGCCCGGCACCTCGCCGGTGTCCGGGTCGACCCCGAGACCGGCATAGAAGTCCTCCTCGGCCTGGCGTCGAGCGGTCACATCATCGAGGACGAACTGGATGAAGTCTCCGTCGCGATCGGTGATCGGCCGGTCATCGACGGGCGGGCCGGGCTCCTCGCCGGGCCAGCTCGTCTGCCGTGTGGGCCGGTCCTTGTCCAGGCGGCTGCCGCATGTCGCGGTCCAGTCGCGGAGTCTCTGGCGGGCGTCGGCGAAGTCACGGTGCCAGCCCAGGGGCGCGGAGCCGTTCTGCTCGGGGTCGTAGGCGCAGAGCCAGTGCAGGTGCAGGGCGGACAGCTCCCAGACGAGTTCCGGGTGACGATGCCACAACGGAGGGACCACCGCGGCGGGCAGGCCGTAGGTTCTGCGGAGCCAGTTGACCCACTGGTTGAGTTCCAGCCATTCAGCTTCGGCTTCCTCCGCGGCGAGGAGGTTCCAGTTGATCGGGTGTGGCGGCTCGACCTGCAGCTCGGACTCACGCTCACGGGCGTCGTCGATGTGTATCGGCGCGGGTTCGGGTTCGTCCGGTGCGGGGGCGTGGTCGATCGGTGCCATGACTCCTCTCCGTTCAGAGCCCGGGCGCCGAGGCTGCGGGGCTCGGTGAGGACCGTCGCGGTGCGTTGTCGTCGGTGACCCCTCGTGTCACCGAGGCAGCTGTCGCGTCGTGTTGCGGACTGCGGGTGGAACGGGGAACGCGGTCGACGTCGTAGAGCGTGCGCGCAATGTCATGGCCGATCCTCTTGGCGACGAACTCCTCGCCGGCCCGTCCGTCACGGTCATCCTCGAACGTGTGCGTGTAGCCTTCCGCGACGAAGCTGTCGCCCTTGGCGAACCGCTCATGGGCGCGCTCGGCCGTGGCGCGGTAGGCGACGAGGTCGTGGAACGTGGTCTCCAGCTCCGTGAACGACCCGTCCGACTCTTTCCGGTAGTGCTCCTGGCCGACCCTGGAGTAGAACCGTGCTTCGCCTCTCGACGTCTGGCTGAGTTGCGGTTCCGAAGCGATGAACCCCGAGAACGACTCCTGTGTGCGGATCGCCATGACGACCCTCCCTCCAAGCAATGGCGGCGACCCACTCCGGGACGCTCATGTCAATCAGGTGCGCTCGTGCCTTCCGCCGGGGGACACCGCAGTATCGCCTCGACGCGGTCGCGGTCGACGCGAAGCTGTCTCGCGTCGGGTCGGGTGGTCCAGGTGCGGAGCCTGGTGACGATGGGTGGCGCGGAGCGTAGGAGTACGAGTGCGGTGCCGAACGGGAGGGTGCGGATGGTGCCGGGTGGCATGATCGGGACGCGGCGGATGGATCGCTGCGCGGATCGGGTGCCGTGGTCGCCGATGGTGGTGGAGTCGGTGGTCTCGTCGCGTTCCCCGATGAGGGTGGTGAGGTCGTGGAGGTCGCGGCTGTTGGATGCTCCGCCGAGGATGATCTTGACGATCGACGCGTCCCAGATCGCGGAGGCGGCGTTCTCCGACCATTTCTCCCGCGCTTGGGCAAGCGATTGCAGCACGGGCATGGTCGTGATCCCGGTGCCGCCTCCCTCCGCCATCAACGTCGGCAGTGAGGGCAAAGGCGCGAGGTTCCCGACTTCGTCGAGGGCGAGGAGCACGGGTGGGTCCAGGCGTGCGCCGGGGCTGCGGGCGGCGAGGCGGCGGGCTGCTTCGACGAGGTCTTCCATGAACGCGGCGACCAGGGCGGCGGAGTTGTTCGCTCCGGTTCCTGTGGCGAGGAGGTAGAGGGTTCCTTTCGCGTGGAGGAACGCTTCCGGGTCGAATCCCTCACCCTCACCGGGGCTGACGGCGTCGAGGACGCGGGGGTCGGCGAGGGCGGCGAGGGCGAGGGACACGCCTTGCCAGATGGAGTCGCGGGTTCTGGGGTCGGATTCGATCATCGCCTGAAGCGAGTCGGCCCATCCGGTCGCGGCGCCGGGGTGGGTGGTGAGGATCGCGACGGCGTCGGCTGCTGCTGCGGGGTCGAGGGTCCACCGGAACAGTTCGGCGGGTGGCCGGTGGTCAAGGGCTGCGGCGTGGAGGAGGGCTTGGAGGGCGGTGCGGGTCTTGCCTTCCCAGAACCCTCCACCCTCGACACCGCCTGCGGAGAGGCCGGTGCCGGCGGCGAGGCCGGTGGCGCGAATCATCGCGGTCAGCGGGTCCTCGCATCCGCGGATCGGCGACCAGCGGAGCCCGGCGGGGATGCAGTCGGCGAGGTGCTGCGGGTCGAACACCGCGACCGGCCCGATGCGCTCTCGGGCGTGGAGTGTGGCGGTGAGGTTGTCGGGTCTGGTGCTGGTGGTGATGACGGCGCCGGGAGCGTCGAGGATCGTGTTGATGACGATGTGCGCGCCTTTCCCGGAGCGGGGCGGGCCGATCAGCAGGATGCTGTCTTCGACCGACGCCCACACCTCGCTCCCGCGAGAGGTGCCGATCCGGTACCCGACGTCCTCCGGTCGAGGGCGGGGGAGGGCGGGGCGCAGGTGGCGGGCGCGGCGCAGCAGCGCGGCGGCGGACGCGTGCCGGGTCACGTCGGCTCGGGTAGCGATCCCCGCGATCCGGTATGGGTCCGCCTTTGTCTGCCGGCCGTGGTCGCGCAGCGCCCGCCACACCGACCACCCGATAGCACCGGCGAGGGCGAGGAGTATGCCTGCGGTGACCCAGTACGCGACGGGGTGAAGGCCGGGGGCGTCGAGCGCGGCGGCCGGGTCCGCGGGGTTCAGCAGCACGACGAGCCCCGCGTCGATGCCTCCGGCGGGTTGCGGGATGCCGGTGGCCCAAGCGGCGATGGACCCTGCGGCGCGAAGGATACCAGCGAGGATCGCGGCGCCGATCAGGATGCCGATGCCGATGTTGGACAGCTCGTCCCCGAGAGAGGTGGCGTGACGCGGTGCGCTCATTGCGGGTGACCGACGGTGAAGGTTCCGGAGACCCGGCCCAACAGGATCACCTCGCCCGTGGGGCTCGCGGACAGCTGCGCACGGGTGAGGAGGCCGCGGGCGGTACCGTCCGGGGCGGCGTCGGAGTGGGCGATGATCACCGCGACAGCGACATCCTCACCGGGAACGAACCCCGCACCGTGCAGGACGGCCAGCTCGCCGACCGCCGGCACAGGCGCAGCCGCCTCCCGGACAAGCCCATCGGATGCTCCCGGTGGCGGCGGCAGTGGGGTGCGTTTGCGGGTGGGTGTGATGATGTCTGTGAACATGGCCCCGTCGGCTTCACGGACCTCCACCCGCAGCGGGGTCGCATGGCCGGCGGTGAGCTGGTCGAGGATCGTCGCGAATGACCCGCGCTGCCAGGGTGGCGCGAACGGCGCCGGGAGGAACGGGGCGCCGTCGACGGTGACGGTCATGGTGTCATCGCTGGTCACGGTCATCACGACCAGCGGCAGCACCACGGGCACTTCCACTCCGGTGGGCGTGTCGGTGTCGCGCCGGTATCGGGGGCGCGGCATCAGCAGCAACCCCTGCAGTCGATGGAGGGGCAGGCGGTGCGCGGCGGGGTGATCATGTCCGGCAGGTGCACCCGGCCCGTCGGCGCCCGGTCAGAGGGTCCACGCGAGCGGACTCGCGGCCGGTGCCGTGCGCGCCGGTGCGTCGGGCGGTGCGGGCGGGTCGGTGAGAGCGGCGATATCGCTCGCGCTGGAGATGACGGTCGCGATCTTCTCGTGCAAGAGCCGGTGGCATCCCGCGGATGCCGCGGAGGTGATCGGGCCGGGGACCGCGCCGACCGGTCGTCCGAGCGCGTGGGCTTCGGCCGCGGTGTGCAGCGACCCGGACCGGTACCCGGCTTCCACGACGATGGTCGCGGCGGAGATCGCGGCCAGCAGCCGGCCCCGCTGCAGAAACCTCCACCTCGTCGGCGCCGCACCCGGCGACAGCTCGGAGAGCACGGCACCTGACTCCGCGACCCGGGAGAGAAGCTCTTGGTGCCCGGCCGGGTAGTTGCGGTCCAGGCCGCCTGCGAGGACCGCGATGGTGGAGCCGGGGCGGGTGGTGAGCGCGGCGCCGTGCGCGGCGCCGTCGATCCCATACGCCCCACCAGACACCACCACCCGCGGCAACCCCGCCAGGTCGGTGGCGAACTCGGTGGCGACGTGCTCGCCGTATCCTGTCGCGGCGCGCGCACCGACGATCGTGACACGGGATCCCAGCGAACTGGTCAGCACCCCGATGTCGCCCTTGGCCCACAAGGCAAGCGGGGCGAGCACGCCGAGATCGGACAGCCCTTCGGGCCACCCGGCAGCGCCCGGGGTGAGGAGGCAGAGCCCGAGCCGGTCGGTGTGCTCCCGCACCCGGTCGACACCGCCGGCCGCCGGGAGCCGCGGGGCAAGGCGTCCCCGCCAGATGCCGCCCTCGACCGGGTCGACGACACCCGGCAGCGGCGTGTCGGAGGTGATCAGCCGGAGGGTCTCGGTGGCGCCGACGGCGGCGAGGAGTGTGCCGGTGATCCGGTCGCCGGGCTCGGATGCGATCGCGAGGGTCAGGCGTGCGTCGTCGGGGGTGTCGGGCATGGGGGCCTCCTGCGGGTGCTGTGCCTGAGAGGTGCACCCGCCCACCCCGCCAGCTGCGGCGGACGAGGTGGGAGGGCACGAACCGGCCAGGGTTCGCGCCCTCCCTGGGAAAGCTGACCGTGGTTGGGGTGCCGCCGGTCAGCGGTTTGTGGAGTCCATGAGGTCGTGGAAGTCCTGGTCCTCCTCACGGACGTAGCTGGTGCGTTCCCGGTGGAGCGCTAGGCGCCGCCCGAACCAGAGGGTGAGGAGCCCGGCAAGGGTGAAGACCCCTGCGCCGATCCCGACGGGCAGCAACCAGTCCCCACCGCCGGTCAGCGCGAGCCCGGGTGGCAACTCCGGGCTGCCGGGCGGGACGATCACCGGGGTGATCGTCGTGGTCTCATCGGGCGCCCCGCACAACCCATGGTGCAGCACCGTGCCGTCCGGGCCGTGCAGCGTCTCAACCCAGTAGTAGGTCCCGACCTGTTCGAACACCACATCCTCGGAGACGTACTCGCCTGGACCCATGACGGTCTGGGCGTCGGAGGTAAAGACGAGCTCTTCCGGGGTGCAGGTCGCCTTGTCGCTGTCCTGCCGGTACGCCTCGAACACCAGCGTCGTCCCGTCGGGGACGGTCCCGGTGACCTTCGCGGCGTCGTGCGCGGGCTCGCCGAGGGCGACCGTCGCGACCGCGGTCGTGGTGACCGTCAACGTCTCGGGCTGCTCGCTGATGACGGTGGTCTCGCCGGGTGCCCCGCAGGCGCCTTCCACGAGCACGCCCCCGGTGGCGTCGTACAGGGTCTCGACCCAGTACACGTTCCCCGCCGTTGTGACGGTCGTGGTCGGTGAGGTGTAGACGCCGGGCCGGGTGACCGGGATCGGGTCGGACTCGAAGAACGCCGTCTCGCACGCCGGGGTCTGGTCGGCGGGCTGGGGTCCGTAGGTGCGGAACACGAGCGAGGCGCCTTCGGGGATCGAGCCCTGGACGAGTGCAGTGTCCCCGAACGGCTCGCCGACGAGTGCCGCCGGGGTGGCCTGGGTGATGACCGTGACCGGTAGCTCGACCTCCGGGGTGGGTGGGACGTAGAAGCGTTCCAGCACGTCCGCCGGGGACGACTGGTAGGGCTGTACGCGGTCATCGCCCTCGAAGGTGGTGACCAGGACGTAGTAGCCGGGCTCGGTCGGGGTGATCCGATCCGCGTCGGTGTACCCAAGCCGCCAGACCCCGTTCCGAGCCGGCGTCGTGATCGAGGTCAGCACCGGGGCGCCGGTGAGGTCGAGGTCATCGGTGAGCCCGGTGTCGGTGGTGAACGGTCCGTACACGGTGTGCACGAGCTTGTCGAGATCGGCGTCCCAGTAGCCGTCGCCGGTGAACTCGCCGTGGTTGGTCGGGAACCCGGTGACC
Source organism: Microbacterium sp. UBA837 (assembly GCF_002296025.1). Classification (NCBI taxonomy): domain Bacteria; kingdom Bacillati; phylum Actinomycetota; class Actinomycetes; order Micrococcales; family Microbacteriaceae; genus Microbacterium; species Microbacterium sp. UBA837. Next base: position 2,258 of record NZ_DBHD01000211.1, on the reverse strand, counting down.
GTCACCGTGTCGAACGCCCGCCCAGCGGGGTGGACGTTGTACTCCCGCATCAGCGAGGTCGTGGTGATCGGCCAGCGGACGGAGGTCGTCTCCACCGGGATGCCATAGTCGTCGGTGAAATCGGCGGCGAGGTAGTCGCGCACCCACTCCGGCTGCGTGCTCTTTCGCACCTCCCAGACCCACGTCAGGAACCCGCCGGTTGGTGCGACAACCGCCGGCGACGTATAGACGCCGGGGCCGTCCGCCGTGACCGTCACCGCGCCCAGCGGCACCGCGCCGGCGGGCACGGCGCCGTCCCGGGCCGGGGGCAGGGTGCCGGGCACCTGATAGGCGGTGCCCTCGAACACGACGGGGATGAACGCCCCGTCGCGCCTGAGCCATGCCCCGTTCGAGCTGGACACGGTGATCGTGTCGGTCAGCGCGTCGCCAGGCACGGCAAGGTGCTGGTCAGCTTCTGAGACCGCGTGCGGCTGGAACGGCACCACCGAGGTCTCCGCGACCCTCCCGAACCTGTCGGTGAACGAATCCGTCAGATACTTGCCCGTCTCACCCTGCGCGTTCTTGTCGATCGCCCAGACCCAGGTGTAGAACCCCGACTCGGGGGCGGTGATCGTGCCCGGCGACGTGTAGGAGCCCGGCCCGGTCAGCACGACCTCCTCGGTGCCGGCGACCGGGGCGCCGGCCGGCGGGGCGTCGGACTCGACGGGGTGCTCATCGAACGGCCCATAGAGGGTGCCGACCGCGGTCACCTCGACCGGCTGACCGCCAACTCGGATCCAGATTCCTTCGGTCACCGTGACCGCCAGCTCGTCCACGAAGGCGTCGCCCTCGGCCACGAACCGGGAGGCGACCTGCGTGCCAACCTCGGGCTGGAAGTCCAGCTCGATCACCGGCGTCTGCGCCTGCGCGGACAGGCCGGTGGAGGAACCGGCGACCGCCGCGATGAGCCTTTGCGCGCCCGGCGTCGTGTAGAGGTCGACCGCTGCGCCGTACCCGGCGGCGGCCACGCTCATCGACGCCTCGATCCGGTACGAGGCAGCGCCGTCCGCCGGGGTGCCGGTGATGCCGTACTGCCCGGCACCGACCGTGCGGGAGGAACCTTCGCCTGCGAACACCGCGTCGGTGAGCGTCGCGGTGCCCTGCAGCGACGCGGGGTGCGCGGCGACGGTCAGAGTTCCGGCGTACTGGTCCGACATCGACAGGGCCAGGGTCAGCGACGGGTCAGTGACCGCGTTCACGCTGGCCTCCTGCCGCATCACCGCGAGGTTGCCGAGGATCGTGCCTCGCACCGCGGACGGGGCGCGGGCGACGTAGTAGTCATCGCCCGACATGCCGTGGCTGTTGTAGACGCCGGGGTCGGCGACCGACCACACGTACAGGGCGACTGCCGCGGTGATATTCGGATCGCCCGACTGCCCCCACCTGTCCAGGACGTAGTTCAGCTCCGCGAGCTGCTGCCGCGAAAGCGAGTCCAGCGAGCCCACAGTATGCGGCCCGGAGGTCTGGCCGAACGGGGCGGCGGCGCCGAGGTCGATGCAGTATGCCTGCCGCCCGTCGACATCCGTGCTGTACGCGCCGAGGAACCCGAGGCCTTCGTCGTATCCGGCGCCGTGGCTGCCGGCGTGCGCCGGGGAGGCGCCGAGGACGATCGAGCCGGCGGCGACGAGGAGGACAACCAGCAGCGGGGCGATGTGACGCCACAGGCTGCCCGGCGGGTGCGTCCGGCTCACGGGAGGGGATAGTGGCGATGCAGACATGAGCTGTCCTCCTGGCTCGGTGAACGGACGGCGAGAAAGCCGTCCAGCCAGCAGGTGCGCCCCGCCTCACCCGCCCGAGCGAGTCCTGAGCGCGCGGGGGTTCAGGATTCGTGAACCTGCGGGAGTTGCCCGTTCATGCGTCCGGTCGTGTCGAAAGCGGCGAGCTCGGCGGGGTGGAGCTGGTGCTGGACGACGAAGGAGCGGTCCTTGATGCGCCAGAGCCCTTGCCCCGTGCCGAGGCTCGGGAGGAGGTGTTGTTCGGTGCCGGTCAGCCCGAGGGCGAGCGCGGTGGAGCCGAGCTGATCGGCTTCCTGGCGGTAGACGATCCTGGTCTCCGCGTTCGCCAGCAGGGACGAGGCGAGCGCCCGCATCGCGGAGCCCTGATCGCCGACGTTGTCGATGTCGGAGAGCTTGTGGAAGATCAGCATGTTGGCGATCCCGAAGTGGCGGGCGAGCCTCCACTGGGCATCCATCCGTCTTAGCCTCGATCCACCGATGAGC
>NZ_DBHD01000042.1:0-2967 GCF_002296025.1 Microbacterium sp. UBA837 | reverse complement strand
CGAGGCAGCGCTCGAGCTCGTGGGCAGTAAGCCCGGATCCACCGATGAGCTTGGGTGGGTGAGCGTGGCGTAGAACGAGAATGCCCTTGCTGGGCGGGAGAATCGGAGTTCTTGAGGCAACGATTCACACCAACAGCAAGGGCATCTCTGAGGTGAAACTCTCTCACACGCTTCGATCGACCTCGGCGGTCTTCGATGACCCGAATCTCGTGTCGGCCGCAGGCCTGGTTCCGGCGCTCGCATTGGCCGAGTCCGCCGGCCTGCGGGACCTGGCGAATGAGCACCTGAGCGTGCCGACGGACAAGGGGGCGAACGCGGGGTTGAAGGTCGCCTCGCTGGTGGGCGGGATGGTCGCGGGCGCGGACAGCATCGATGACATGGCGTTGCTGCGCCACGGCGGGATGGGACGGGTCTTCGCCCGCGCGTACGCGCCCTCGACGCTTGGGTCGTTCCTGCGGGCGTTCACCTTCGGGCACGTGCGTCAGCTCGACGCGGTCGCCTCGAGGTTCCTGATCGCACTGGCCGGCCTCACCGGGCTGCTCCGAGCGTCGGGCGGCCCCGTAGCCAGCGGCACCGACACCGTGGTGGATCGGGGGTACGCGTTGCTCGATGTCGACGACACCATCATCGAGGTCCACGGCCACGCCAAGCAGGGCGCCGGCTTCGGCTACTCCGGAGTCCGTGGGCTCAACGCGCTGCTGGCCACCCTCACGAGTGCCACGTCGGCGTCGGTGGTGGTGGCCCAACGGCTCCGCAAGGGCTCGACCGCCTCACCCCGCGGCGCCAAGCGACTGGTGGGCGACGCGGTGAGAACGGCCCGCCGGCTGCTCGACAAGGCCCACCCGGTCCTGGTGCGGATGGACTCGGCGTTCTACGGTCGCGGACCAGTCCACGCCGCGCTGGCTGGTGGGGCCGCAGTGTCGGTGACCGTGCGGATGGACAAGCGGGTCAAGGCCGCGATCGCAGCGATCAGCGAGGATGCGTGGACCACGATCGAGTACACCGACGCTGTCTTCGACGAGGCCGGTCAGCGGTGGATCTCCCGCGCCGAGGTCGCCGAGATCGACTTCACCGCGTTCGCCGCACAGAAGAAGACCGACCACGTCCCTGGCCGGCTCGTGGTTCGCAGGATCCCCGACTTCAACGCCGAGAAGAACAAGGCCGCCGGCCAGGACACCCTGTTCGACACCTGGCGCTTCCACGCCTTCTTCACCACCACCGACCCCGAAGTGCTCGGCACCGTCGCCGCCGACAAGACGCACCGTCATCACGCAGTCATCGAGCAGGTCCACGCTGACCTCAAGAGCTCGGCGCTGGCACACCTGCCGTCCGGGGTGTTCACCGCGAACGCCGCCTGGCTCGTGTTGGCCGTGATGGCGTTCAACCTCACCCGAGCCGCCGCCAGCCTGAGCGACCCGCAACTCGCGAAGGCGACCACTGCGACCATCCGTCGCAAGCTGATCACCGTGCCAGGGCGGGTCGCAACCTCAGCACGCCGGGTCACCCTGCACCTGCCGGAATCTTGGCCGTGGGAGTTCGCCTGGACGGCGCTGTTCGACCGAGTCAGCGACCCGCCGCCAGCCCTCGCGGCCTGACCACCCAGCAGCGAGAGCGGCGCGACGAAGAACACCGTGGAACACCCCGGACAGCGAGGTCCGGCGGACCCTCGCGCCCCGGCATCCTCACTCCGCGGCGCCGACGATCAACCCATCCCGGCCCGGTCCATCGGTGGATCCGGGATTAGTGGTGAAAGTCCGCTGATGGGGGTTGCCCTCGACCGCCCACCGCACCGTGTAGGTCGTTCCGCGCTTGCCCTTGTACCTCCTGATGGACCAGACGCGAATGTCGTAGCTGACCTCCTTCCGGATCATCTACTGGCCCTCACGGCTCTCGAGCCACCGCTCGAGGTCTGCCCGGCGAACGCGAAGGCCGCCGTTCGGCAGCTTGATGCAGCACGGAGCTTTGTGCGCTGCCCGCCAGTCGTAGAACGTGGACTTGGAGATCCCCAGTTCGGCGCAGATGTCAGCGACAGTGAGATGCCGGGAAGTGGTGTGTTCGCTCATGATGATCACCTCGACGATCGACACGAGTCTGGTTGACCCGATGCCAGTCGTAGGCGTCTCGCGTGCCGACTTGTGGACAAGGCGCCTGTTCGTGAGCGTGGCGACTTGCGAGCACGTGGGTTTGGTGAGTGCCTTGGTGAGGGTGCTGATGAGGCATCGCACGGCCGGCGCCGACTCACCGGCGAGGAGCTGTTCGCCTCGAGTCAGGTACGGGCCGAGCGAGTCTGCGGCTGAGCCGCTACCTCCTCCAGGGGCTCCGGGACCTTGCCATGAGCCGCTGGTAACCGGGCCGACGCTCCAGCACCTGGAGCACACCGCTGAGGTGCGTCGCCAGCTCTGGCAGGTCGCGGTCGTAGACGAGGCCGCGATCGAGCTGGCTCGTGAGCTCGGCGAGCAGAGCGGGCCAGTTGTGTCGCGATGGACGCACGGGCACCTCCACCCGCTTCACGACCTCCTTCTGGACGACCTTCTCGACCTCGACGACCTGCTGCACGATCTCGACCGCGACGAGGCCGGACCGGGCAGCTCGGCGTTGCTCCCACGCCCGCTGGCGACAGACCTGTGAGCACCACTTCGGCGTCCGCCCACGGGTGGCCGGCAAGAACTCCCGTGAGCACCAGCCGCAGACCAGTGTCTGGTCCGACCGTCGGCGTGGACGTTTCGCCATGGCCTGCCTCCTCCGTGGAGGTAGGCGTCCCCGCGCGCTGCTCACGGACAGCCCGACGAGGCCGGCGTTTCCGTCACGACGACGTGAGACCTCGCGAGCCCGGTCATCGCATGCACCAGGTGTGTGGCTTCGGAATGAGCTCCGTTGGTGAGGCCGTGGCGTCGGCTCGCGGCTGCCGAGGACACCCCACGAGAGGGAGTCGAGGCGCCTCTATGTCAACGGCCAGTAGGAATTGCC
>NZ_DBHD01000008.1:0-2691 GCF_002296025.1 Microbacterium sp. UBA837 | reverse complement strand
GCGTTGATCGCGAGCGCGTCGTAGAACTCACCCGGCGCGATCGAGAGCACCGTGACAACGATCTGCACCTCGTTGCGCAGCCCCGAGACGAACGAGGGGCGCAGCGGACGGTCGATCAGACGGCAGACCAGGATCGCCTCGGTCGAGGGGCGACCCTCACGACGGAAAAACGAACCGGGGATCTTTCCGGCGGCGTAGGAGCGCTCTTCGACATCCACCGTCAGGGGGAAGAAGTCGAAGCCCTCGCGAGGGTGCTTTCCGGCGCTCGTCGCCGAGAGCAGCATGGTTTCTTCGTCGAGGTACGCGGCAACAGCGCCCTGAGCCTGCTGGGCCAGGCGTCCGGTCTCGAAGCGGACGGTGCGGGTGCCAAAGCGGCCGTTGTCGAGAACGGCTTCAGCGGCGGTGATTTCAGGACCTTCCAAGAGGTCTCTCCTTCTTTGTTTTGACTCGCGCACCCGTGTGGCGCGCGAGCACATGCGAAGGAGCAGGAACAGGCAGTATCGAGCGTGCGGCATAACGCCGCGTGAATCGTCGGCGCTGGCCACCAGTAGAAGACCACCCGGCGCAACACGACGGGGAACCCACCACAGGGGACCAGCTTCCTGCCGGCCTGCTCCATGAAGCTCACTGTGAAGTTGAGCGGATGCCGTAAGGCAACCCGAACGATCCTATCAGGGGCGCACTCGCCGTGTCGGGTCGGCGCCCGGCGACTCCGCTCCGTCACGCACCGGGCTCGCTCCGGCATCCGGCACGACCGGCGACTCGGAAACGGTCGCCGGCCGCCGCGAGATCGTTACGTAATCCGCATGCTTCGCGCTCAAGCCGTCCCCCGCGGTTCGCCCACGGAGTCGCCGCCAGAGCCAGGGCACCGCATCGCGACGAACCCAGCCGCGCGGGTTCGGGTCGTCATCGTCATGGAAAGCCGAGTCGAGCGTCGCCAGCTCGTCAGCGTACGGGACGCCGAGCGCCTCGGCAGCCCGGTAGGCAACGAAGCGATGACCCTTCGACCGGAAGTGGACCTTGTCGTCGGCCCACATGTCGAGGTCACTGATCGCCGGCTGGGCCTCAAGATCGAGCAGCATGCAGCCGGTGCTGGCCGCAATGCGTCTGATTTCGGAGTTGTAGACCGCAACGCGGCGAGCGAAGATCATGGCTGCGGGCCGCCGGGGAAGCACGATGCTCACCAGCAGCACATCGATCCCGCGGGACCGCAAATCCACGACCGCCCGTTCGAGCCCCTTCGCCAGGATGAGCGGATCGGCTCCGCGGCTGACCAGGTCGTTTGCGCCCATGAACACCGACACCAGATCGGGTGCCATCCCCAGCGCGCGCGGGAGCTGCTCGTCGAGGAGGTCCCGGATCTTGCGGCTGCGCACAGCGAGATTCGCGTACCGGAACGGCTCCGCGCTCGCTGGAAGTCTCGCCTCTCGGGCGCCGGCCAACAGATCCGCGAGACGGTCGGCCCACCCGCGATACTGACCTTTCGGCATCCGCGATGTGTCGCACAGCCCCTCGGTCAAGGAATCACCGAGGGCAACGAAACGCGACCACCGCGGGGTTCCCTCCGTCGCGGGTGCGGGCGGAGCTGCGGGGCGAGTCGCCGCACGCGCGAACAGGGCGTCATCGATCGGGCGGAGCATCCGGGCCTCTGCGTAGTGACCGACAAGCTGGCGGCCCAGAGCCTCCCAGGTGCGCTCGCGCACGGATTCGCGGGCCGCGGCCGCAAAGGCTCGCCGCTTGGATTCGTCTCCGATGAGGTCTGACACGCGCGCGCGGAGGTCGGCCAGGTCACCCGGCCGATAGAGCCATCCGTCGACGCTGCTGCGAACGAGATCGACCGGACCGCCTGTTCCCGTCGCGACGACCGGAACTCCAGCCGCGAGAGCCTCCTGAATCGTCTGGCCGAACGTCTCGCTCTCGCCGGGGTGAACGAAGACATCGAAGGATGCCATCGCCTCGCCGAGAGCGTCGCCGGACAGGTGTCCGAGAAAGACAGCGCGCGGGAGGGACCGTTCGAGCGCTGGTCTTGACGGTCCGTCACCGACGATCACGAGGCGGCTTCCCGGAAGATCGTGCAGCGCGGCGAGATCTTCGACCTGCTTCTCGGGGGCGAGCCGGCCCACGTAGCCGATGATCGTCTCACCCGGGGCCACGCGCTGGCGCCACGCAGCGCTCCGGTGCTCGGGAGCGAATCGGATGGCATCCACTCCCCGCCCCCACCGGCGGAGGCGATCAATGCCGAGACCTTCGAGCTGAGACATGCTCGCCGAAGACGGCACCAGGGTCAACGTCGAACGCCGGTGCAAGCGCGCCAGGTGCGACTCCACGATCGATGTCGCCGCCGGAAGCCCGTACTTCTGGGCATACGCGACCACGTCGGTCTGGTAGACCGCGACGACGGGCACCTTGAGCGCGTCGGCGGCAGCGGTTCCTTGCCATCCGAGCACGAACGGCGATGCCAGGTGGATGACATCGGGCCGGAACTCACGCAGGTGCGCCGCCAGCTTCGCAGCGCGGGCGAACACCACACGAACTTGAGGGTAGGAGGGCAAGGGCACGGACCGGAGCATGGTCGTGCGAGCGCCAGAGAGGTCGGCGCCGCGCAGGTCGGCCTCGACATCGCCAGCTTTGGGAGCGATGACGAGCGTCTCATGCCCTTCGCTTGCCAGATGACGAAGGATCTGGAGCACC
>NZ_DBHD01000144.1:0-7684 GCF_002296025.1 Microbacterium sp. UBA837 | reverse complement strand
GCGAACAACTATGCGGCCCGCCTGGCCGACCAGTTCTGGCCGACGGACGAGGTCTTCGAGAGCGCCGCAGCCGACTGGCTGAGAACCCACGGAATCAGCGGCATCACGGTCGTGGAGCCCTCGGGTATCGACTCCGACAATGTCGGCACTCCTGCGGGCGTGATCGCGCTCGGCCGCAAGGCGCTCGAGAACCCGGTGATAGCCGAGATCGTCGCGACACCGATGGTGGACCTGCCCGGCGCTGGTGAGGTCACGAACACCAACGACCTGCTGGCGGATCCGGGCGTCGTCGGCATCAAGACGGGTTCGCTCTTCGTCAACGGCCGAGAGGTCGACGACCTGGCCACCGCGAGAGACCTCACGATCGGCGACACGACGGTCCGCACCTACGCGACGGTTCTGGCCCAGCCGAGCGACGAGTCGCGAGACAGCTCGGCCCGGGCGTTGCTTGCTCAGCTCGAGGCGGAGCTCACGACCCCGTACGTCATCCCGGCCGGCACGGTCGTCGGGACAGTGGAGACCGCGTGGGGATCGAACCCAGAGATCCGCACCACTGCGGATGCCGCGGTCATCCTCTGGAACGGCGCGGCATCGAGTTCGTCATCCACGCTCACTGTCGACGAATGGGAAGCCGGGTCACCGGCGGGCACCTTCACCCTCACTGGTCCGGTGAACTCGACCACCGTTGAAGCTGCGGTCTCCGCCGAGATCGAGCAGCCCTCGCCGTGGTGGCGCTTGACGCATCCGCTGCAGCTGTTCGGTCTGATCGACTGAGGCCCCGGGCCCGGTCTCAGCGCCAGAGGGGCGTCGGCGGCGTGAACCCGTAAGCCTGATCGAGAAGGTCGGCGGGAAGCTCCTGGCCGGGGGCGGGGTTCCAGCGCGGTGAGCGGTCTTTGTCGACGAGTTGCGCGCGAATGCCCTCCACGAGATCGGGCTGCGTCGTCCCGAACCACAGCACAAGCCCGTACTCCTGGGCAAGCGTCGCCCGCAGGTCGGGGAGCTTGCGCGCGCGTCGGACCGCCTCGAGCGTCACCGCGAGCGCTGTGGGCGGAAGCGTCCCGAGGTGCGCAGCAGTCGCGCGCGCGGCATTCTCGGGCCGTCCGCGCAGTGCCTCGACGATCTCGGCGACGGTGGGTTGGGCGAACGCGACGTCGATCCACTCCCGCTCCCCGGTCAGGGTTCCGGGAGCTGGCTCTGTCGCGACGGCCTGGATCGCACTGTCGAGGTCGGCCCCATCCTCGAGCGCCGACAGCAGGCCTTCGAGCCGCACGCTCGGGACGTGGTGGTCGGCAAGGCCCACCGCTATGGCGTCGGCCGGCCCGACGGTGTTGCCGGTGAGCGCCAGGTACTCGCCGACCCGCCCGGGGGCACGGCCGAGCAGCCACGATCCGCCGACATCCGGCGTGAAGCCGATCCGCGTTTCGGGCATCGCGAGCATCGATCGCTCGGTGACGATGCGGTGCGAGGCATGGCCGGCAAGACCGATTCCACCGCCCATCGTGATCCCGTCGGCGAACGCGACGATCGGATGCCGATACTCCGCGATCCGGGCGTTGAGGGCGTACTCGGCGCGGAAGAAGGCCTCGACCTGCTCGGGATGATCGCCGATCAGCGTCTCGTACAGCCCGCGAACATCGCCCCCGGCGCAGAACCCGCGATCGCCGCCGCCGCGCAGAACGACAGCTCGGATGCTGTCGTCCCGCTCCCACCGCTCAAGAGCCGCGGCAAGCACCTCGACCATCTCGAGATCGAGGGCGTTCAGCGCCCGCGGTCGTTGCAGGGTCAGGATGCCGATCTCGCCGCGCTGCTCGATCTCAACCGTCGGTGTACTCTCCACGGTCCCACGGTAGCGAGGGACCGCCACGGAGGGGGGTCTTCGACCGCCCTCGGGCGTGGTGCCGCATCCGTAAGGGCTGCGTCGGCCAAACTGGTGCGCAATCCACACCCAGGGAGGGGCTCGTCATGCCCGACGGACAGGTTCTGGAGTTCGCGGGGCTTACCAAGCGCTTCGGGACGATCTCGGCAGTCGCCGACCTCACGTGCAGCATCCAGCCGGGGCGCATCACGGCGTTTCTCGGACCCAATGGGGCCGGCAAGACCACGACGCTGCGGATGCTGCTGGGTCTGATCCGTCCCACCTCCGGCTCGGCGACCATCGGCGGTCGCCGCTACGACGAACTCACCCATCCCCTGCACACGGTCGGTGCGGTTCTCGAGGCGACCGGGTTTCATCCTGGCCGCACGGGAGCAGCCCATCTCACGGTGTATGCACAAGCTGCCGGCATCCCGCGTTCGCGCGTCGATGAGGTACTGGAGCTGGTCGGACTCTCGCACGCTGCGGGACGCAAGGTCGGCGGCTACTCCCTCGGGATGCGCCAGCGGCTCGGGGTTGCGTTCGCGCTGCTCGGTGACCCCGGCGTGCTCGTGCTCGACGAGCCCACCAATGGCCTCGATCCCGAAGGCATCCGCTGGATGCGGTCGTTCCTGCGGACTCTGGCCGGCGAGGGGCGGACGATCCTGGTGTCGTCTCACCTTCTCGCCGAAGTGCAGCAGACGGTGGATGCCGCGCTCATCATCTCGGGCGGACGCCTCGTCTTCGAGGGGTCGCTCGCCGACCTCGCGTACCAGGAGGTTCCGGTCACCCTCGTCGACTCTCCCGACCGCGGCGCACTCGTCACGGCGCTGGAGGCTGCGGGTGTTCCGCTCGAAATCCTGCGCACCGGCATCCAGGTGGAGGGCCTCGACGCCGCTCGTGTGGGCGCGATCGCTGCCTCTGCCGGCATCGCCCTCTCGGCACTGACCGACCGGGGGCCGGCCCTCGAAGAGATCTTCCTCGAGTACGTCAACGGAACGAGGCCGCCGCGGCTGCTGACGGACGAGCCTCAGCCAGAGGTCCCGATCGAGACCGAGGAGCAGCCTGAGGTCACGACGGCGTCGGATTCCGAGGCCGATACGCCCGTCGGTGCGTCAGCCGACGAGGAAGGGGCGAACCGATGACCGTCGCCACCGTTACCCGGTCGGAGTTCACCAAGTTCTTTTCGACATCCCTGTGGTGGGTGTTGGGGCTCGTGCTCGTGGTCTACATCGCCTCCACGGCAGGCGCGCTTGCGTTCGTGTTCGGGGCCGTCAGCAACGGAACCCTTCCTGGAGACGGTGCGCCGGTCCCGACCGAGGGCGTCGCCCCCCTGCTGTATTCGCTGGCGGCGAGCGTCGGCTATGTCATCCCGCTCATCCTGGGCACCCTCATCGTTACGACCGAGTTCCGGCACAAGACTCTGACGGCAACGTTCCTTGCAACCCCCCGCCGCGGCACCGTCCTGTGGGCGAAGATCGTCGCGGGCATTGTGGTCGGCGTGGGCTTCGGGATCGTCGGCGCGCTGTCATCGGTCGGGCCCGCGGCGGGGTTTCTCACGGTGTTCGGTATCGATACCGACTTGGGAGCCGGGTCGACCTGGGCGCTGATCGCGCGGGTCGTGCTCGCGCTGACGATCTGGGTGGTCGTCGGGATCGGGGTCGGCACGCTGGTGCGCAACCAGGTAGCCGCCGTCGTCGGAGTGCTTGTCTTCACGCAGTTCCTCGAACCGATCGCCCGCACGGCAGGCGCGTTCGTGGAGGGACTCGACACCGTCACGAACTACCTGCCGGGCGCGGCAAGCGATGCCCTCGTCGGAGCCAGCATCTTCCAGATGGCGGGCGCAGGAGCCAGCACGAGCGGACTCGAATGGTGGGCTGGCGGCGCCGTCCTGCTCGGCTACGCGCTTGTGCTGCTCGTGCTCGGCTACGCGCTCAACTGGCGCCGCGACGTCAGCTGACGAGGTCGGCGACGTCTTCGGCTGGGCCCTCGACATCCAGCCGGAGCGCCTGGACCAGCGCCAGACCGTGTCGCGTCGTGAGCACGATGCGTTCGTAGTCCGGATGCTCCTCAAGGTCGATCACGACACCGGGCCGCCGCCCGCGCACCAGGACGAAATCCTCGCTGCCGGCTGACTTCCAGGTTCCCATGGCGACGACACCGCGCACATGCGTGCCGGGGCTCGGCACGCCGCGAAGCCAGGTCCACACGTCGTCGGTGAGCTGAACCTTTGCAATCGTGTCGCGCGGGAGGTCTACATTCTGCCGCCGGAATGCAAGCAGCCGCTCAGACCCCGACAACGCCACCTCCAGGTGGGCGGAGTCAAGCAGCAGGGTGACCATGAACCTAGTCTGCCAGCGGCGTTCGCGCCCTTACGGGGAGTTTGCTTACAAGCCCGCAACGATCCCTCTGCACCCTCCCTCCAACGGCAGACGCTCTGGCGCGATCGACAGCACGTGCACTCTCCGCGTCAACTGCTCCTTCGACAGCGACTGCAGCGTCCCGAGCGCCCAACCGGGAGCTCGAGCTCCTCCGCAGCCTCCACTGACTCCTGGTCCCTTGCCGGCATCCGATCATAGGTCGGCTCCACCGACCACGGAGATCTCCTTGCCGCCAAGGCCCAGGGAAATGTTCGGGAAGGGAAAGACCACAATGCTCGACCTCACAAGCGCCATCGACCAGCTGATCGTTGAAGCCGAAATCGCCGCACTACCCACCTGGGACGGCGCACCCCTGCACTACACCAGCGCCTACCACACCCCCGACGAACTCGCCGCAGCGCTCGAGCGTTGGCGAGCCGAACAAACACCCGGCACCTGGCGTCGATGCCACCTGTGGCGCCCTGCCCCCGCAGCCGGGGCACTCGACCTCGAGCACCACAACCTCACCACCTGGATCACAGACCTCCGCTGCGACCACCACGGCGCCGAGTATCACGCCTGCTCGTGCGTAGGCGAACTCCTCTACAAGAGCGTCTGCAGCGTCTGCTCCTGGCAAGCGATCACCGACGACGAGAACACCGCCGTCGAAGCCTGGCACGACCACGCCATGCCCGGATGGCGCGACCTCCCCACCCTGCCCAGCAAACTCCGCGGGCACATGGGCACCCGGAAAATGACCCCCGCGCTCGAAGCCTGGTTCGACGCGAACTACCCCGAGAACTTCCGCGTCCCCGGCGCACCCATCCTCACCGACCGGGGCGGCAGCGGCATGCGTCACGTCCCCGACTACAGCCCCTACGGCGGCTTCGACCTCAGCGACCACAACTGACCACACCACCCCGAACGGAGATCACCATGAGCACCCCCGAACCGCGCGCTCTCACCGAAGCCTGCAGCATGTGCCCCGAAACCCTCGTCGCCTTCACCGACACCGAACTCACCGAACAACTCAGCCTCCACGTCGCCCGCCACCACAACGGCGCCACCGCGGCCGTGGCAACCCCCGAACGCCCCACTATGACCGACGCGGTACGCATCCTCGCGGAAACCTGGTCAGTCGTCGCCCGCTGCGACGTCGAGGTCTTCGGTGGCCTCCAATACGTCGAAGCGCTCTCCATCGCCCAAGTCCTTCACGCAGGCGGCTACTCCAGCCTCGCCGGCGAAATCATCTACCGGTGGGCGCGTAACGACACTGATTGGGACGACCGCAACGACCCCCAGTTCGTCACCGAAGTCAACCGGTGGATCGCGCTCATCGAACCCGGCATCCTCGACCGGGAAAGCTCAGCATTCTGCCAGCACTACATCGACACCGGCCTCTACCTCACCGAAGGCGAGACCCTGTGACCGGCAATGCTCAGGTGCCCCAGAACCCCACCATCGCGGGGGAACTGGGGCACCCCCACGTCGGTGCCTGGATCAGCTGGGAAATCCCCAGCCCCAACCTGCTCCTCCCCGTCCGCATCCCACCCCGCGAAATCGCCTGGCTCGCCTTCGATGGCCACAAGATCAACATCGGCCTCTGGCCCGCCGACAACGAAGACGGCGACACGTTCGACGAGTTCTACCTCGAACCCGACCACCCCATCCGACTAACCGAGGCGCCCGAGGGCGACCCGGCGTGATGACAGCACCCGTAGCCGTCCCGCGGCCGAGCGCGACGGCTACGGCCGTATACAGCCAACAGTGAACGGATATGTCCTAGACTGGACGCAGCCCGCCCCCTGCTGGGGGGAAGGGAAGTAGAAGCCGGGACCCCCGCCGTTTGACGGGACCCGGCTTTCGCGCTGCTACAGCCGGATATCCACGATCGTGGTCGCGGAACGGATCGGCTCGAAGAACTGACTCCGGTTCGCGATCGACTCCCCGTACGCCCCGAGGGTCTGGTCAGCCACCCACAGCATCGGCTCACCACTGGGCAGCGCATGGAACACCCGCAGCGACCGACCCAGCGACTGCGCCCCGCGCATCCGCTCCACTGTCCGCATATCGGCGCCGTCCAGCGATCGACCTCGCGACTCGAGCGTGAGCCGAGTCACGCCTTGCCGCTCGAGCTCCCACAACATCCGCTGGATGCACAGCGCCCGCGCTCTCTCCTGCTTGCGGGGATTCACCGGCGCCCCCACCACGACCACGTGGTACGCATCGAACGCCGCGATGCTCGCGATCACCCGCGCCTGCTCGGCGCCCTCAAGATCACGCCAATGAAGCTTCGGCCCGCGAGTGTGCAGCTCCCGCATCCGCTCCCGCAGCTCGTCGCACCGACTGTCCTCAGCAACGACCACACCCAGCAGGTAGTGAGAGATCCCGCCAACCTCGCGCATGCTCTCATCGCCCCACGCTGACAGCTGAAGCGACTCCACGCCCACACGCTACCGGCCACACACGACACCCTCGAGGCCGCTCCCACCCCACCATGGATGCCCAGAACGCCCTAGAGGCGCTCAGAACGCCGCAGGAGGCCGTAGAGGACCGGCCTCGCACGACGCCTCTCGCCAACGACCATGAAGCCTCTCAGCGACCCCGCGTCCGAAAGACGATCGTTCTGTGAGACACGTCCGATCCGCCACCCACAGCATCGGCTCACTGCTGGGCACCGCGGTGGGCTACCGGTAGCGACCGTCCCAGCGCCCGCGCGGATCATCAGGCCCCGCACGGTCGACTACGTTCCCGACTCGGAGCGACCCTGCGTCTGAAGCTTCTCCTCGAGATTCGCTGCTCTCACGCTGACGATGATGGCCACGATGCCACCGACGACGTAGACGACGGTACCCAGGAATGAGGCGTAGATGATCCACGAGGCTGTTCGGACCCCATCGACTGCGAGGACCATCAACGCGATGACAGCCATCACGGCGAGGGTTGTCATCGCGAAGGCGAAGGTGGACCATAGTCCCGGTGACAGCCTCCGCGCGCTTCTCACCTTCCATAGGGCGAGAGCGGCGGAGACGACCGCGACCACGAACAGGACGATCGTGACGATCGCACCGATCCAGCCGATGACCAATTGCTGGTCGGAGGGTTCGCCGCAGCTGTAGAGCAGCGGCACGGCGCTCAACGTGGAGCCGATTTGGCAGTACGGACTGCGTTGCTGCATGTAGTGGCCGGCGGAGACGAAGAGCGGGATCAGAAGAGAGACGAGCAGACTGCACCAGCCCAGCCCGAGAAGGCCGGACTGGTGCAGTCGAGGTTGTGCGCTCATGTATCTACTAAACAGGACGACACCAGATCAGTACGGACCGTTGCATGACCAGATCTGTGCCGCGACGAGGCCGAACTCTCCGGAATACCAGCAGAGGTCGGGCGCCTGATTGTTGTTGTCTGCGTTGAGGACCATCCTGTTCTGGCCAGTACCGGGACCGGGATAGCTAAGGGCGGTTACCCCCATGCA
>NZ_DBHD01000036.1:0-19655 GCF_002296025.1 Microbacterium sp. UBA837 | reverse complement strand
CACCCGCCGGCGACAGCGTGACACAACGCTAACGGGTGAAGGAGACAGCACACATGACCGAGATCGAGAGCGTCCGTTCCGGGCACGTAGTGATCGGCGTCGATACGCACAAGCACATCCACGTCGCAGCTGTGATGGACTCGATCGGCGGGATCCTGGCGACTCTGACGATCTCGACCGACACGGCCGGCTTCAAGCAGCTATTGGAGTGGGCGGCGAGCTTCGGGAAGATCATCGCGTTCGGGATCGAGGGAACCGGCTCCTACGGGGCCGGACTCACCTCGTTCGTCCGCCGCCATGGGCACAAGGTGATCGAGGTCTCACGCCCTGACCGACGCCTACGGCGGTTGAACGGGAAGTCCGACACTCTCGACGCGGAGAACGCCGCCCGGGCCGTGCTCGCGGGGTTCGCGACCGCGGTCCCGAAGACCGCTGACGGTGTCGTCGAGATGATCCGTCAGCTGAAAGTCGCGCACGATACCGCGGTGAGAGACCGCACTGGCGCGATGATCACGCTCAAGGCGATGCTCGTCCACGCCACCGAGGATCTGCGGCGAGAGACCGCGAAGAAGACGCAGAAGATGGTCGCGAGACACTGCGCCGCGCTCCGTCCCCGCGGCCTGGAAACACCAGAGGACGCGAATCGTCACGCACTCCGGTCGATCGCGAAGCGGTGGATCGCGCTCAACGACGAGATCAAGGACCTCGAGACGCAGATCGAGCAGCTCGTCCTCCAACGCGCCCCGCACCTGCTTGATGAGTTCGGCATCGGCGTCGATACCCGCTGCAGAGATCCTCATCGTCGCCGGTGATAACCCCGAACGGATCAGAAGCGAAGCCGCGTTCGCGAAGCTCGCCGGCATCAGCCCCATTCCGACCGGTTCAGGGATGACCAGCGGGAAGCATCGCATCAACCACGGAGGACACCGTCAACTCAACGCGGCGATTTACCGGACCGTGATCGTCAGGATGCGATTCCACGAGCCGACCATCGCCTACGTCGCCCGACGCACCGCCGAAGGCAAAAGCAAGCGGGACATCATCCGCTGCCTGAAACGCTACGTGATCCGCGAGGTCTACCACCTCGTGAAAACCGACCCCCGAACCGACGAAATCATGAGTTGACAACTATAGGAGCATCAACGCCCTCGCCGAGACGGTGAACGGCTACTACAAGGCCGAACTCGTCCGCGGGCCCGCGCGTTCGGGGCCGTGGAAGACGGTCGAGGATCTCGAGCTCGCGACCCTCGGCTGGGTGCACTGGCACAACGCGCAGCGCCTCCACGGCTACCTCGGCGACGTCCCGCCCGCCGAGTTCGAGAACGCGTTCTATGCTGTCCAAGCCGACCGCGAACAGCTGGTCGGAATCAAATAGCGCGAGTCTCCATCAGACCCAGGGCGCTTCACTTGAGCAGGCTGCCGGTCTTCAGCGGAACCAGAACGAAACCCGGTCGATAGGCCCCGACAACGCGGTCCTTCACCGTCTCGCCGGTCTTCTTCACTCCGGGCTCGCGCTCGACAACGACTTCATCGAGGTACAGGTCAAAGCCGAAGGCCGTTCCGCGCATCACGATATGCGAGCCGATCTTCTTCCCTGCGGCGTCGTCCAGTTTCAGCTCGTGGACGACGGTTTCCAATGCCTCGATTCACGGATCAGCAACCCGACCAGGCTGCCGTGCCCGACCGCAGCGTCTGACCCTCCAGAGACCCGTACACGTCTGGCACATCGAGCTCGACCCCGCCTGACGGCGGGCTCGGTGGCTCACCTCTCTGACGAGAGAGGCGGTGCCGGGTGTCGGTTTCGATGCGGGTGATGGGCGCGGGCGACGGCTACACGTACCTGCTGCGCTCGGTGGCGTCGTCTGACGGCGACCGGGCGCTCTCGATGCCGCTGACCCGGTACTACGCCGAGCAAGGCACGCCGCCGGGCCGCTGGGTGGGCGGCGGGCTCGCGGCGCTCGGGGAGGGTGAGATTCACGAGGGCGCGCCGGTCTCGGAGGCGCAGCTCCAGCTTCTGCTGGGGATGGGGCGCGACCCGGTGACGGGCGATCCGCTGGGGAAGGCGTATCCGGTGTTCCCGAGCGTGGAGGATCGGATCACGGCCCGCATCTCGCGGCTCGATCCGGCGTTGGGCGCGGATCAGCGGGCCGAGGCCGTTGTGGTGATCGAGGCGGAGGAGGCGATGCGCACCTCGCGGCGGGCGGTCGCCGGGTACGACTTCACGTTCTCGCTGCCGAAGTCCGCGTCGGTGCTGTGGGCGGTTGCGGACGCAACGACGCAGGCGCGGATCGCGGAGGCCCACCATGCCGCGGTTGCGGAGGTGGTTGCGTTCATGGAGCGCGAGCTTGCAGCGACGCGCTCCGGCGCAACGTCCCGCGGGGGAGCTGTTGCACAGGTCGAGGTGACCGGGCTCATCGCTACCGCGTTCGATCATTTCGACTCGCGGGCGGGCGATCCGCAGTTGCACACGCATGTTGTCGTGAGCAACAAGGTGCGCACCCTGTTCGACGACAAGTGGCGGTCGCTGGACAGCCGGCCTCTGCACGCTGCGACCGCGGCGGTCAGCGAGCTGCACACCGCGGTCTTCGCCGATCACCTGGCCCGTGCGCTCGGCCTCGGGTGGGAGCGGCGTGAGCGGGGCGCGGATCGCAACCCGGTGTGGGCGGTCGCCACGGTGCCCGAGGAGCTGGTCGCCGAGTTCTCGTCCCGGTCGCGGCACATCGACATCGAGAAGGACCGGCTGATTGCCGAGTACGAGGCCACGCACGGGCACGCGCCGTCGCGGGAGACGATCATCCGGCTGCGTCAGCAGGCGACGCTGGCGACCCGGCCCGACAAGGAAGTCCGCCCGCTGGCGGAACTCACTCAGGAGTGGCGCACGCGCGCCAGCAGCCTATTCGGGCAGGACGCGACCGCGTGGGCGCGCCAAGCCGCCGCCGGTGGCCCTGTTGAGCTGCTGCACGCCGAGGACGTGCCGCTCGATGTGATCGCTCAGCTCGGCGCGTCGGTGGTTGCCGTGGTTGCGGAGAAGCGCACGACGTGGGGCCATTGGAATCTCACCGCCGAGGTCGCGCGGCAGACGATGGGGTGGCGTTTCGCCGCCACGGAGGACCGCGAGGCGATCACGGGGATGATCGCTGATGCGGCAGAGCAGGTATCCATCCGGCTCACCCCGTCCGAGCTGGCATCCAGTCCTGCCGCGTTCCAGCGCGCGGACGGGACGAGCGTGTTCCGCCCGCGCAACTCCGCCCGGTTCAGCGGTGCCGCTGTGCTCGCCGCCGAAGATCGCCTGCTTGCACGCTCCCGCGATCATGTTGCGTCGCGCCTGGCCGACGCAACTATCGCGCAGGCGCTGCAACCCCGCCGCGGGCGCACGCTCGGCGACGACCAGCGCGCCGCGCTCACCGCGATTGCGTCCTCCGGTCGGATGCTCGACCTGCTCATCGGCCCCGCAGGGGCAGGCAAGACCACCGCGCTGCGGGCGTTGCGGCGTGCGTGGGAAGCCGAGCACGGGCACGGCTCGGTGGTCGGACTCGCACCGTCCGCCGTCGCTGCTGAGGTGCTGGCCGGGGATCTCGGCATCCCGACGGAGAACACCGCGAAGTGGTGGCAGACCTACCGCGACCACGGCATTGGCTTCACCGCCGGACAGCTCGTGATCGTGGACGAGGCATCCCTCGCCGGGACCCTCGCACTCGACCGGCTCGTGCGCGTCGCGGCCGATGCCGGGGCGAAGGTGCTGCTCGTGGGCGACACCGCGCAACTGCAATCCGTGGACGCCGGGGGAGCGTTCGGGCTGCTCGTCGCCGACCGCGACGACGTGCCCGCGCTGACCGACGTGCGCCGCATCCGAGCGGCATGGGAGAAGGCATCCACGCTCGACCTCCGCCGCGGGCGCATCGAGGCAATCGACGCCTACGAAGCCCACGGGCGCATCCGAGCGGGGAAGGCCGAGCGCATGGCTGATGCCGCCTACGCTGCGTGGCAGCGCGATCGCGCCGCAGGACTGGCGAGCATCCTCATCGCCGAGTCGAGCGCGATGGTCACTACCCTGAACCAGCGCGCACGCGCCGACCTCATCCTCGCCGGGCAGGTCGACGCGCGCGCCGAGGTGCGGCTGCATGACGATACCGAGGCGGCCCTGGGGGACGCGATCATCACCCGCCGCAACGACCGCGAGCTGCGCATTGGCCGCGGCTGGGTGCGCAACGGCAGTCGATGGACGATCACCGCCGTCGGCAGCGACGGGTCGCTGCGGGTGCGTCCCGCCGGACGGCGCTGGGGTGCGACCGTGCGGCTCCCCGCCGAGTACGTCGCCGAGCACGTCGAACTCGGCTACGCCGTGACCGCGTACCGGGCGCAGGGGGTCACCGTCGACACCGGGCACACGCTTGTCGAGCCCGGCGCGACGCGCGAGAACTTCTACGTCGCCATGACCCGCGGCAAGGAGGGTAACACCGCCTACGTATCGATCAACCGCCCCGACGACGACCACATCCACCCGCCCACCCAGGACGCCGCCGCAGTCGCGGCGCGCAAGGTGCTCGCCGGGGTGCTCCAGCACGTCGGCGCAGAATTCTCCGCCCGCCAGATGATCGCCGCCGAGCAGGACGCCTGGGGCTCGGTCGGCCAGCTCGCCGCCGAGTACGAGACCATCGCCGCCGCCGCGCAGCAGCCGAGATGGGAAGCCCTCGTGCGCGCCACCCGACTCACCGAGGCCGAAGCCGACGCCGCCATTGGATCGACCGCGTTCGGTGTGCTCGGTGCCGAGCTACGCCGCGCCGAGGCGGACGGGTACGACGCGGAGCGCCTGCTTCGCGCGCTCGTCGCTTCGCGCCCGCTCGACGACGCGGGCGACGTGGCCGCGGTGCTCCACGAACGGGTGATCCGAGCCCTCGGCCGAGCGGACGGTGCCGGGCGCGTGCGCCAGGCCGCCACACCTATCGCCGGACTCATCACTCCGGCTCTCGGCACGATGGACGACGACATGCGCGCCGCGCTCCGCGAACGCGCCGCACTCATCGAGCAGCGCGCCGATGCACTCGTCGCCGAAGCGGTTGGGGCGTCTGAGGCATGGGCCGCGGAACTCGGCCCAAAGCCCGCCGATCCGCAGCTTGCCGCGATATGGCGACGCGAGGCGCGCACCGTCGCGGCCTACCGCGACACCTACGGCATCACCGAGACCAGCGCGCTCGGACTCATCGGCGACGACGCCCGGCAGCGCACAGACGCCATGCGAGCACGCGCCGCGATCCTGCGCGCACAACAGCTCGCGGCACGCGCAGCAGAACCGGAGTCCACGGTCAGCGCAGTCGGGGTATCCGCGCCACGCCTGTAGCTGCCCTTCCGTGTGTCCGAGGTCAGGCGTACCCTGGGTGTCGAGGTAGTAGCCACGATTTCTAGGTCGCTTGCGACGGTCCTCTCGGGACGCTCACCACATGATCTATCTCCTCGGCGGAGCTACGCACCCTCTCAGGAGGCGGACATCATGCTCCGACTGCTCTGGAATCTCAGCATCCGGGTTCGGCTGTTCCTGCGGACGTACATGCCGACGAACATCCTGCTCAGCGCGCTGCGCACGCGCCGCGGACTGAAGTGGGGCGTGCCCGCAATGCTCATCGCCGTGCCGTATCTGCTCGGCGCGTGGCTGCTGACCGTCTGGATCGCCGACGGCGGGCCGGGGTGGCTGAACCTGCTCGTGCTGCTGTTCATCTGGAACGCACTGAAGTTCGTCGTCAACGGGCCGATCACGCTCGTCGTCCTGATCCGGGCTCGCCTCACCGAGCGGCGCGACCGCCGAATCGTTGAGCGCGAGTCGGCGGCTTACGCGGCGGGCGGCGACCTTCCCGTTCTCGCCGCGACGCGACTCTGACCCGGACGCATCGGGATCGCCAACGGCACTGCAAGAGCGGCCCCGCGCGCTGTCCGAAAACCTGTCCGTTTACTCCCCGTAGCCGTCCGTAAACGTCCAGAGGTAGACTGAGCCCCAGACGGCATCTGCCGCCTGGGGCTCAGTAAATTGCTGGTCTCAAGAACCGGAAGTGTGGCTCTGAGGGCCTCCCGGAATCAGACCCCGAAGTACAGCTCGTACTCGAACGGGTGAGGACGGGCGTTGATCGGCTGGATCTCGTTCTCGAACTTGTACTCGATCCAGGTCTCGATGAGCTCGGGCGTGAACACGTTGCCACGGAGCAGGAACTCGTGGTCGGCGCGCAGGGCGTCGAGCGAGTCCAGCAGCGAGTTCGGCACCTGCGGGATGAGCTTGGCCTCCTCGGGGGGCAGCTCGTAGAGGTCCTTGTCGACGGGCTCGTGCGGCTCGATGCGGTTGATGATGCCGTCGATGCCGGCCATCAACTGCGCAGCGAACGCGAGGTACGGGTTACCCGAGGAGTCGGGGGCGCGGAACTCGAGGCGCTTGGCCTTCGGGTTGGATCCGGTGATCGGGATGCGCACAGCTGCCGAACGGTTACCGGCCGAGTACACCAGGTTGACCGGAGCCTCGTAGCCCTTGACCAGACGCTTGTAGGAGTTGAGCGTCGGGTTGGTGAATGCGAGAACAGCCGGAGCGTGGGCGAGCAGGCCACCGATGTACCACCGAGCGGTGTCGGAGAGCTGTGCGTAGCCGGCCTCGTCGTAGAAAAGGGGCTTGCCCTCGAGCCACAGCGACTGATGGGTGTGCATACCCGAGCCGTTGTCGCCGAACAGCGGCTTGGGCATGAAGGTCGCAACCTTGCCCCACTGCTCAGCCACGTTCTTGACGATGTACTTGAACTTCAAGATGTCGTCGGCGGCGTGAACCATCGTGTCGAACTTGTAGTTGATTTCCTGCTGGCCACCGGTACCGACCTCGTGGTGGGCGCGCTCAAGCTCGAGGCCCGACTCGATCAGCCGCAGCGAGATGTCGTCACGCAGGTCAGCCGTCTTGTCGACGGGGGAGACGGGGAAGTAGCCGCCCTTGTACGGGGTCTTGTTTCCGAGGTTGCCGCCCTCTTCTTCGCGGCCCGTGTTCCAGGCACCTTCGGAGGAGTCCACGGAGTAGAAGCTAGAGTTCTGCTTCACCTCGTAGCGCACGTCGTCGAAGATGTAGAACTCAGCCTCCGGTGCAAAGTACGCGGTGTCCGCGATGCCGGTTGAGGCGAGGAACTTCTCTGCCTTCTTCGCGACCTGGCGCGGGTCCTTGTGGTAGATCTCGCCGGTGCGCGGGTTGTAGATGTCGAAGACCATGATCAGCGTCTTGGCGTCGCGGAACGGGTCGAGGTACGCCGTGGTGACATCCGGAATGAGCTGCATGTCCGACTCGTGGATGTTCGCGAATCCGCGGATCGAGGATCCATCGAACAGCTGGCCGACGGTGAAGAAGTCCTCGTCGACGGTGGATGCCGGAATGTTGAAGTGCTGCTGCACACCGGGGAGATCCGTGAAACGGATGTCGAGGAACTTGACGTCCTCGTCCTTGATGAACTTCAGCACCTCAGATGAATCTTTGAACATGAAGACTCCAGAGGTAGGGCGTGGTGATACCCGTGTCGGGTTTCCCAAAACGGTAGTCGGCAGGGATTGCCCTGCCGTGTCCCTATTGTTTCGGGCATGTTACGAGCCTGTCGAATCGACTCGCCCAGGTAGGCTCGTTCGGTGACCTCAGTTGCCCAGGACTACCCCGGCAAACGGCTCGGACTTCCGGAGTCTGGGCCCGGATCGATGGGTCGACTCGGTCGCCGAGTCGGTGCACTGTGCATCGACTACGGCGCGGCGTACCTGATTTCCGGGTTCTTCGGATGGGACCCGCTCGCCATTCTGGGAATCTTCGCGCTCATTCAGATCGCCTTCCTGCCGACGCTGCAGGGCAGCCCCGGTCACCGGATCTTCGGGTTGACGCTCCAGCGCGTAGACGGGGGCTGGGTCGGCCTGTGGCGACCGGTGATTCGCACGCTGCTGTTGATCGTTGTGATCCCGGCAGTGATCTGGGATGCCGATCAGCGAGGGCTGCACGACAAGGCTGCCGGCACGGTTCTGCTTCGCAGCCGCTGAGGCGGGGGCACGTCCGTGGGATCGACGCTCCGCGGGCTGTCAGGGATCAGCGCGGACGCGGTGCCCTGACCTTGGTCGGGTCGATGCCCTTCGGAATCGGAAGCGACGTCAGCGACTGTGAAACCGAGTCAACTCGCTTGATGACGGCGGCCATCGTTGCGCGGTCGATCTTCTTGGGGAGCTTCTTGATCCGAGTCGCGAGCTGCGAGATCGGCACATCGTCATCACCGTGCCCGACGTAGATCACCGTCAGCGGTACACCGGATGCCACACGCTGAACCTTCTGACGCTCGTCGTTGACCAGCCGAGTCAGTCGTCCGCGTGAACCCTCGCCAATGATGACGACGCCGCCGCGACCAATGACGCGATAAACCGCTTCCTGCGTCTTGGGGTTGACGCCCACGGGGTTCTCGTTAGCCTGCCACGAACGGCCGAGTGAGGTGGAGATCACGTGGCCGGTGGCCCCGGGGACGCCGTCGATGCGCTTGTACATCGCGCGTGTCGACAGTCGCGTCGTCAGGGTCAGGCCCATCAGCACGCCGAAGAGAAGCCCGGTGACACCCCAGAGGATGATGCTCCAGACCGCGACCGGCGGGATGAGGAACCCGACTCCGACGCCGAGGGCGGCGCCTGCGAGCACGACACCGACGAGCATCCAGGGAAGACCGCGGTAGGTCTGCTGCGTGAACGTATACAGGGTACGAAGCTGCGAGAAGAAGCCGGGCCTTTTCTCCGGTGAGGACGCGCGTGCTGCCATCCCTCCAGCGTACCCGGGCGGGAAGTGCCGTATGCATTGCTGCGTACGGCAGCCGATCCCCGAGCGCTCTCCTCCCCAGGCCATGCTTGGGCTCGTCAGTCCCCGCACCGGATGGGCCTTGGCTGGGCCGCCGCCGCTTCCGCTCAGGCTGGGGGCATGAGTGATGCAATGCCCGGGTGGGCGGATGATCCGTTCTTGATCGCCTTCACCCCGCTCCGCCGCGTCACGACGAGAGAGTCGCCGTACGCGGGAACGCTGGTACGCAGCCCGGCGGGAGTGCACCTTCTGATCGATCCAGAACAGGTGCCCGGTGGCGAGCTCTTCTGGACGCCTCAGGATGACACGCACGTGCTCCGAGCGCTGGATGTCGTCCACATGGGCACCTCGCGCTCTGACGCAGCAGCGGGCGCGCTCGTCGAAGCGTGCCGCGAGCCCCTCGAGACGTACCTCGCGGTTCGCGACAGTCTGAGGTCGCCTGTCACGGAACCCGAATGCGCCACCATCATGATCAGCCTTCTGCGCGGAGCGAACGAGCTGCGCGCTGAAGCCCGGAACGACCCTGGCGGAGGATGGTGGCTGTCGGGCTCGGCCAGGCCGGTCTTCGCGCTCTCGCCCGGTGCTGAGCCCGCTCGCGAGAGCGCATGCCGCATCCTGAATCGACTACCGCTCGATGATGCCCGGGGAGGTTCCGTGCGGGATGCCATCGTGGCGCTCTTGCGGACCGATGACGTTCGGGCGGGCGGCATCGACGCTTGTGAGCGCGCGGTGTTCGAGTGGGTGGAGCCAGGGCCCCTTCGCCCGTCTTCCGAGGCCCCGGCCGCCGTACGGCTGACGCCGAGCCCCGCATCCGTCGAACCGCCGCCGCGGGCGGGGGACGGGGGTGCAGCGCCGGATGAGCCCGGTGCATTCGATCGGCTTGTGCGCGGTGGCGATGGCCGGTGGCAGGAGACTCTTGCCGACGTCGCTGCCTCGGCGCGCGGCGCCATGCGGTCATTCCGGCGTCGGCCGACATCGGAGCGCCCCGTCCGGCGTGGCCGACTCCTGATTGCCGCCGCGGCCGTCGGCGCGGTCTTGGCTATCGCTTTCACGGTCCTGGCTCCCGATGCGCGGAGCGCGCCAGAGGAGGGCGCGCCTACCGGTGAGGCCGCTATCGCACCGGATGCCGGAGTGGATGCCTCGTCTGAATCCCGTGTTCAGGACGACCAGCCGGATCTACCGCGTGCGGCGGGCGTGATCCTCGACGCCTTGTCGACGTGCGCCGGGGATGCCGCGTGCGTGCAGACGATCGCCGAACGTGCGGATGTGACGTCCGCGGCCGGAGCTGCCACAGCCCCCGCCACGCTTCGAACCCTGCACGTGGTTGACGAATACGGGGACGTCGCGGTCATCCGCGCCGAGGCAGACGGTTACCCGCCCCAGCTCGTTGTGATTGCGCGGCATGACGACCGATGGCTGCTGCGCGAGGTTCTCGACCTCGCACAGCAGCCATCGTCGTAGCGGTGATACGTTCCTCCGGGCTCGACGCCGATCCGTCAGATACCGAGGTCGCCGGCGAAGTCTGCCTCTTCGAGGCGGGCCTTCACGGCGCCGAGGAAGCGTGCAGCATCCGCACCGTCGATGATCCGGTGGTCGTATGACAGTGCCAGGTAAACGTACGAGCGGACCGAGATCGCATCCTTGCCATCAACCTGCACGACACCGGGGCGCTTGACGACGGTGCCGGTCCCGAGGATCGCTGACTGCGGCAGGAAGACGACCGGCGTGTCGAAGAGCGCGCCTCGGGAGCCGGTGTTGGTGAGCGTGAACGTGCCGCCTGCCAGCTCATCGGGCTTGAGCTTGTTCTCGCGCGTGCGCGCCGCGAGGTCAGCGATCTCGTGCGCGATCTGAGCCAGGTTCTTCGTCGCAGCATCCCGCAGTACCGGCGTGAGCAGGCCCCGCTCGGTGTCGACGGCGATCGAGAGGTTCTCGCTTGCCGGGTACACGATCGAGCCCTCGTCGACCGTGGCATTGATCACGGGGTACGCCTGCAGGGCCTCAGCGGCTGCCAGCGCGAAGAAGGGGAGGAACGACAACTTGTCGCCAGTCTTCTTCTGGAAGTCGCCCTTCACCGCATCCCGGAACGCCGCGACCTTGGTGATGTCGACCTCGACGACCGTGGTCAGTTGAGCTGTCGACTGCATCGACGCGACAGCGCGCTCGGAGAGAACCTTGCGCAGACGCGACATCGGTTGCGTGGTCCCGCGCAGCTCCGAAACCTCGCGTTCAGAACGCTTGGGCGCCTCGCTCGCGGCCGCGGGAGTTGCCGCCGACTCGGCAGCTGCCAGGACGTCCTCCTTGCGGATCCGCCCTCCAACGCCTGTCCCCTTGACGTTCGAGAGGTCGACGCCCTTCTCCTGCGCGAGCTTGCGCACGAGCGGGGTCACATAGGTCTTGCTGTCGCCGTCAGCCTCAGAGCCGGACTCGGTTGCAGCTGCCTCGGTCACCTCGGACGAGGTCGCGGGGGTCTGCGCGGTCTGGCTCGGCTCTGCCGGCTTCTGTGGCTCAGCTGCCGGCTTCTCTGACTCGGCAGCAGGCTTCTCGGGTTCCGGGGCACTCTGCTCGGGCTCAGACTCCGGCTTCGGCTCTTCGGCGGGCGCGGGCTCAGGAGCTGACTGCTGCGGGGCGCCGTCCCCGATGCGGGCGAGCGTCGCGCCGACCGAGACTGTCTCGTCTTCCTGCACCAGGATCTCCTGCAGCGTCCCCGCGACAGGGGACGGGATCTCGGTGTCGACCTTGTCGGTGGAGATCTCCAGTAGTGGCTCATCGACCTCGACCGTGTCACCGACGGCCTTCAGCCAGCGGGTCACTGTGCCTTCCGTCACGCTTTCGCCGAGTTCGGGGAGGACGACGTCCTTGCCCCCACCGGACGGGGCAGTCTGTGCCTCGGGGGCAGGCGCGGGCGCAGGCTCTGGGGCCGGCTCGGGCTGCGGCTCCGGCTCGGCCTCCTGGGGCGCCTCATCCTGGGGGGCCTCCTCGGCGGGAGACTCCGACGACGGTGCTGACGAGCCATCACCGATCTTGGCGAGGACTGCACCAACCTCGACGGTCTCGTCCTCGTCCACGAGGATCTCCTCGATCACGCCCGAAACGGGGGAGGGGATCTCGGTGTCGACCTTGTCGGTCGAGATCTCGAGAAGCCCTTCATCGGCCTGAACTGTGTCTCCCACCTTCTTGAGCCAGCGGGTCACCGTTCCCTCCGTAACACTCTCGCCGAGTGCGGGGAGGACCACGGAAGTGCTCATGAGTTTGTCTCCTTCAGAATGCCGATGTCTTTTCCAGCTTAGTGATTCTGCGGGTGCGGTCGTCAGATCGCGTGCAGCGGTTTGCCCGAGAGCAGCAGGAGCGCCTCGCCCAGCGCCTCGCTCTGTGTCGGATGGGCGTGAATGAGCGGAGCGACATCTTCCGGATGCGCGTCCCACCCCACGAGCAACTGCCCCTCGGTGATCAGTTCGCCGACCCGATCTCCGACGAGATGCACGCCGAGAACGGGACCTTCGCGACGGCGCACGACCCGCGCGAACCCGGATGTTCCCAAGATCTCGCTCTTGGCGTTCGCGGCCAGCGGGATCTCGGCGGTCTCGACAGCGTCTTCGCCGAAGCGTTCGATCGCGGCAGCCGTCGTGAGGCCCACCGACGCGACTTCGGGACTGGAGTATGCAACGCGGGGCACTACCTCGTCCGCTAGCGGGGCAACGGCGAGCCCCGCTATCCGCTCCGCCACCGCGATGCCGTGAGCGAACCCGCGATGGGCAAGTTGCGGGCCCCGGACGATGTCGCCCACCGCCCAGACGTGCGGCGCGCTCGTGCGCAGCTCGGCATCCGTCACGACGAAACCGGCGTTGAGTTCCACGCCAGCATCCTCGAAGCCGAGATCTGCGGTCGCAGGTATGCGGCCCGCGGCGACGAGGGCGTAGTCGGCGGTGCGCGTCGAACCATCCGACAACGTCACAGTGACCTGATCCTCGCCGGCATCGACGCCGGTGCACGATAATCCGAAGCTCGCCGCGATCCCGCGCTTGCGGAACGCTCGGAGCAGTGCGGCACTGCTGGCCTCGTCCTCGGAGGGAAGCAAGCGTGCCAGCGGCTCGATGATCGTGACCTCGGCGCCAAATGAACGCCAGATACTGGCGAACTCGACACCGATGACGCCGCCGCCCAGGATCACGACCGATGACGGCACCTCGTCGAGTTCCAGCGCGGTGTCGCTGCTCAACACTCTTCCGCCGAGCGGCACGTCCGCAAGCTCGCGGGTGCGTCCCCCCGTCGCGAGGACGATGTCGGATGCCGACAGGACGCGTTCGCCGACGCGCACCCGTCGATCAGCTTCGAGGTAGCCGTCACCGGTGATCGTCACGACTCCGCGTGCGGCGAGAAGTCCTGTGAGGCCCGCGTGTTTCTTACTGACGATCTTGCGCCGGTAGTCGTGGACCGCAGCAATATCGATGGCCTCAAAGCTCGCGCTGACGCCGTGATGGGCAGCGTTGCGCACGACATCGGCAACCTCACCAGAGTGCAGCAGGGCTTTCGTGGGAACGCAACCGCGATGAAGGCAGGTTCCACCGACCTGGTCTCTTTCAACCAGAGCGACGGTCCGTCCGAGCTCCCGGGCGCGCAGCGCCGCCGCATAGCCCCCGGAGCCGCCGCCGAGGACGATGATGTCGAAGCCGTCCTCGCTCATCGGCGCGCCTCGCTGAGCACGAACTCGATGAGGCTGCGGGTCGTCGCGGCGGTCGGTCCCTTGTCGGTGAAGCCGAACGCTGCCCCCTTGTTCATGCCGACGCCGGCGATGTCGAGGTGAACCCACGGGATGCGCGCTTCGTTGCCGTCGGCTTCGCCGCGTGTGCCGACGAAGTGACGAAGGAACAGCCCTGCGAAGAGAGATCCACCCGCGGGATCGCCGACCTTCGCGTTGCGGAGATCCGCGATAGGCGAGTCGAGTTCATCCACCATGTGGTCGGGAAGCGGCATCTGCCAGGCGAGTTCGTTGACGCGATCGGCGGCTGCGAGGTATCGCGCGACGGCGTCGTCATCTCCCATGACGCCTGCGTGTCGCGTTCCCAGTGCCGTGGTGATCGCACCCGTGAGGGTTGCGACGTCGACGATGAGGTCGGGATGCTCGCGGCTGGCGGCGACCAGTCCGTCTGCGAGGACGAGCCGACCCTCGGCATCCGTGTTCAGGACCTCGACCGTCGTGCCGTCGGCGATGCGAAGCACATCGCCCGGGCGGGTCGCAGTCCCCGAGGGCATGTTCTCGGCCAGGCACAGCCACGCCGAGACTCGCACGGAAGCGCCGATCCCGGCAACGGCGCGAAGCACAGCAAGCACGGTTGCAGCTCCGCACATGTCGTACTTCATGTCGATCATTCCGGCGGCGGGTTTGAGCGAAAGCCCACCCGAATCGAAGGTGATGCCCTTGCCGACCAGAGCCACATGGCGCGTCGCGCCGTCCGGCGCATACTCGGCGCGTACGAGGCGCGGGGGGCGCGCCGAGCCGCGGCCGACACCGAGGATGCCGCCGAACCCGCCCGTTTCCAGTTCGGTCTCGTCCCACACCCGGACTGTGGCCGGGAGCTCACGCAGCAGGTCGCTGGTCGCCTGGGCCATATCGGCAGGGCCGAGAGCGTCGGCAGGGGTCGTCACGAGGTCCTTCACCAGCGCGACTGCCTCGATGACGGCGCGGACCCGAGCCACATCCGCTGGCGAAACCGCCGCGGCGGTGTGAACGACGACGCGGGTAGCACGCGGCTTGGGCGGCTCCTTCTTGAAGCTGGCGAAGCTGTAGGCGCCGAGCCCTGCACCCTCGGCTGCTGCAAGCGCCGTGTCTGCTGCCTCATGGAAGGGCAGAGCGACAGCGACCGACGCGAACCCGGTGAGGGTGCGGCATCCGATACCGACGGCGTTGCGAACTGACGCGGCGTCTCGCCCCGCGCCGCTACCGACCACGGCGACGGGCTTGGCGAAGAGCTGCGGAGCCGCCACGCGAGCGTACGACCCGGACGAGCCGGTGAACCCGATCGACTCCAGGCTCTCGCGCAAACCGGGAAGCGACTCCCACTCGTCGTCAGTGGTTGCAGAAACAAGAGGGACGACCATCACCACCGCGTCTGCGTCGTGTTCGGTAACCGGGGCTTCGCTGAAATCGACGACAGGACTGGCCATGCATTCATCCTAGGTCGGGGGTGTTCGCTCTGAGCGGCACGCGTCGGGGCGGTCGCCGCGACCACGCGCCTAGCATGGAGGCATGACTTTGTCGGTACCCGTCTATCACCGCGTCGCCAGCGCTCCGCCGGTGCCCGCGGGTCTGCCGCTCGTGATCGCGCTCACCGGGTTCACCGACGCTGGCTCCGCCGTGAGTCGGATCGTCACGTATGTGAGGGAAGACCTGGAGCCGACCCCGATCGCGGTTTTCGAGAACGACATCCTTCTCGATTACCGTGCCCGTCGCCCGGTCATCTCCTTCGAGCACGACCACCTCACTGACTATCGTCCTCCTCGGCTGGAGCTCTCTCTCGTCCACGACGCGCTGGGTCAACCGTTCGTCGCGCTCACGGGATACGAGCCGGACTTTGCGTGGGACTCGTTCACGGCAGCGGTCCTTGACCTCGCCGCGGAACTCGACGTGTCGAGCGTCACGTGGGTGCATGCGATTCCGATGCCCGTGCCTCACACGCGCCCGTTGGGAACCACGGTGAGCGGCACCCGGACGGAACTGACGGCGGCTCACTCGGTATGGCAGCCCGAGACACAGGTGCCTGCGACTGTCGGCCACCTTCTGGAGTATCGCTTTGCCGAGACCGCTGCGGATGTCGCGGGTTTCGTGCTTCTCGTGCCTCACTATCTCGCCGACACGCAATATCCGGCAGCAGCTCTCGCTGCGCTGGACAGCGTGACGGTTGCCACCGGACTGGTCTTCGCGGGAGACGAGCTCCGCGAAGAGAACCGGGAGTATCTCGAGAAGGTGCAGGAGCAGGTTGGTGGCAGCGACGAGCTGCAGCGAATGATCGAGACTCTCGAAGAGCGCTATGACGCCTACATGGCTGGGGCCACGAACGCGACGCCGATCATCCACACCGGTGACCTGCCGACCGCGGACGAGATTGCCGCGGAATTGGAGCGCTATCTCGCGACCCGGCCCGCCGGCGACGACGACAAGGGCTGATCGCCACCTGGGCGACTGGAATAGGTAACGCCTCAGAGAGGTTGTGCTGGGTATCCGTTCGCGTGGCCAGGGGAGTAGGCCAGGAATCGCGCACGGAGTATGAGACAATGGTGGTTCGACCCATTGTCACCCGCGACCGTCACACGCCGCGGGACTTGACAAGGGTCTTACTAGCGTCCGAAACCAACAGCGCGGCAATCAGATCGCCGTGCGCTGAGAGGCGAAACGTGACCGCAAGCACGACATCCACCCGTACGCGCGCTAAGAAGGCCGACGCGGACGAGCTGGCGCCCGAGATCGAGAGCGACGACGAAGTCGCCACGACTCCTGCCAGCAAGCGTCCCGCCGCCAAGAAGCGTAGCGGCGCCGCGGGTGCGAAGGCCAGCACCAAGAAGACATCCAAGAAGAGCGCGGATGACGACGAGGTCGACGAGGATGAAGAACTCGCCGAGGCTGACGTGGACGGCGA
Organism: Microbacterium sp. UBA837; assembly: GCF_002296025.1. Lineage (NCBI taxonomy): Bacteria > Bacillati > Actinomycetota > Actinomycetes > Micrococcales > Microbacteriaceae > Microbacterium > Microbacterium sp. UBA837. The sequence continues at coordinate 3,203 of NZ_DBHD01000036.1, read as the reverse complement.
CGATGAGGGCGAAGATGACGACTCTTCGGACTCGGAATCGTCCGATGACGCTTCCGACGCGCCGGCCGCGAAGGATGCCTCCGACGACGGCGACGACTCGGACGACGACGAAACGTCCGGCAAGCCGGTGTTCACCGAGCCGCTCCCCAGCGGCGCCATCGTCATCACGTCGAACGACGAGGATGACGTCCCGATCTACTCGACGCAGATCACCGGTGCGACAGCTGACCCGGTCAAGGACTACCTGAAGCAGATCGGTAAGGTTCCGCTGCTGAATGCGGCCGAAGAGGTCGAGCTCGCTATGCGGATCGAGGCGGGTTTGTTCGCCGAAGAGAAGCTCTCGAACATGACGCCCGCCGAGAAGTCCAGCCAGCTCGGTTTGGACCTGCAGTGGATCGCGCGCGATGGTCAGCGCGCCAAGAGCCACCTGTTGGGTGCGAACCTGCGTCTGGTCGTCTCGCTCGCCAAGCGCTACACGGGTCGCGGGATGCAGTTCCTCGACCTCATCCAGGAGGGCAACCTCGGCCTCATCCGAGCTGTTGAGAAGTTCGACTACACCAAGGGCTTCAAATTCTCGACCTATGCGACGTGGTGGATTCGTCAGGCGATCACCCGCGCCATGGCGGACCAGGCGCGCACCATCCGTATCCCGGTACACATGGTCGAAGTCATCAACAAGCTCGCCCGCGTCCAGCGTCAGATGCTGCAGGACCTGGGTCGCGAACCCACCCCCGAAGAGCTCAGCCGCGAACTGGACATGACCCCCGAGAAGGTCATCGAAGTTCAGAAGTATGGCCGTGAGCCGATCTCGCTGCACACGCCACTCGGTGAGGACGGTGACAGCGAGTTCGGTGACCTCATCGAGGACACCGAGGCTGTTGTTCCTGCCGACGCGGTCGGGTTCACGATGCTGCAGCGCCAGCTGGAGTCTCTCCTCGACTCCTTGTCGGAGCGAGAGGCCGGCGTCATCCGGATGCGTTTCGGACTCGGCGACGGTCAGCCCAAGACGCTCGACCAGATCGGCGACACGTTCGGTGTGACCCGTGAGCGGATCCGCCAAATCGAGTCGAAGACGATGGCCAAGCTTCGCCACCCGTCGCGGTCGCAGTCGCTGCGGGACTATCTGGAATGACCGGCGTCGCCAACGAGGGGAAGGCGCTCGAAGTCGATATCGACGGCGCGCGCTATCGACGGATTCCGATCCGCACGCGGGTGGTCATGCCCGGCGATGATCTCGATGACATCATCCGCGAATACGCCCTCGAGCACGCTGCCGCCGGCGACACGCTGTTCGTCACCGAGAAGATCGTCGCGATCACACAGGGCCGCTCGTACGCGGTTTCGGACATTCAGCCGCGCAAGCTGGCCCGATTCCTGGCGCGCTACGTGACCCGAACTCCGTACGGGATCGGACTCGGAATGCCCGAGACGATGGAAATGGCGCTGCGCGAGTGCGGCACACCCCGCATCCTGTTCGCGGCGGCAGTCTCCGCGGTCACGAAGGCGTTTGGGCGCTCCGGCGACTTCTACCGGATCGCCGGCGACCGTGCCCGCGCCATCGACGGCCCGACGAGCGGAACCATCCCGCCCTACAACAGCGCCGTCGTGCTGGGCCCGGAGCGTCCCCGAGAGGTAGCTCAGCATCTGAAGACGCTGCTGGCGCCGGGCGTCGAGGTCGCGGTGGTCGACATCAACGACCTCGGCGGGAACATCCTCGGGTCGACCCTTTCGAAGACCGACGAGAAGACGCTGCTCGCTGTGCTTCGCGACAACCCGCTGGGCCAAGGCCACCAGTCCACGCCGCTCGGGATCGTTCGCGCCGTCTAGCCGCCTCTCAGAAGCCGATTGCAGCCCGGTACCGGGGCTTGTGGCCGGTGCGGATGCCGGTCACGCTGGGCTTGTTCTCATAAACCCCTGCCGCCCAGTTGCCTTCGACGAGGACAGGGCCGGCGGGAGTCACGACGACATCCCACCCCACGTAACGCACCGTCGGAACGACACGTGCTACCTCATCGATGAAGGTCTTCACCTCGCCGAGCATCGGCAGAGTGAAGTCGGAGATGCGGCGTCCGGTGTCGGGGTGCAGCTCGTGCACGTTGCCGTGCGAGTCGTATCCGGCGCCGACCGCACGGCCGTCGTCGTCGAGCATCGAATAGAAGCCGCCGAAGCTCATCTGGTCGCTGACTTGTCCTCGGCCGAACTTCTGCGCCATCGCGAGGATATGTGTGCGTTCGCCGTCGAAGAAGGTCGTCACCCGGGTCGTGTTGACCGTGCCCGGGCAGAAAGCCGCAAGGTCAGGATGCTGCGTGATCACTTCTTCGGCGAGAAGCTCTCCGCGGTCGAGCAGACCCCTGTGGAACGTCGACCAGTCGGTGACGGCATCCGCCCGATAGCGGTGCACGCCGGATCCCGCTTGACCGACCGGCTCCTTGACGATGACGGTGCCGTGGCGCTCGACGAAATCGCGGAACTCGTCCGCGTTGTCGGGCGTGATCGTCATCCATTCGCGATGGAGAAACGGCGCAAAGGTCTCGTTGAACGTGATCTTGTTGTGGAACTGGGAACGGTGGCGCGGATCGTCGTATCGCTGTGACAGCTCGTTCGAAACGGGATGCGTCATATAGGTGTCCCGTTCCGCGCGGGTCAGGGTCGCGAAGTCATAGTCGACGTAGTCCTGGAATCCGACCTGACGCACGCCCGCCGACCAGAGCATGTCGGCGAGCACGGCAGGAGTCCAGCGATCGTGCTCCCGTGACGTTTCGCGCGCGCGTTGCCACAGCGACACGACGTCGATCTGTCGTGCCCGCGCGGCGCGGTAGTGCATCCGCGTCCGCGGATCAAGCGAAGCCATTCAGGGTGTGCAGGACTCGACGTGTGCTGAGGTCACTCAGCGCTGAGACGGTGCGTCTCGTCGTGCCAGCTCGTCGCAACCTCGCGCAGCTTCTCTTCGTAGCGGCGTCCGTGGTGGGCGCAGAAGAGCAGCTCGCTGCCGTTCACTTCGGCGGCGATGTAGGCCTGAGCGCCGCACGAGTCGCAGCGGTCGGCGGCGGTAAGACGGCTCTCGATGACGTCGATCTCTGCGGGGGAAAGGGTAGCCATGGTCATGCCTCCTCGGTGCGTCACTCCTGGCGGTGTCATGACATACAACCACGGGGATGTTTCGGGTATGCCGCTATTGGGTCACATTTCGCTGAGCGCGTACG
>NZ_DBHD01000069.1:0-10543 GCF_002296025.1 Microbacterium sp. UBA837 | reverse complement strand
TACGGGGGACCGAAGCACCTTCTCGGGGTTATCGGCCAAAAAGAGTGGATGGGTCGGGTGTGTCATCCGCGTCCTGCCCATCCTGTTCTGAGCCAGAGGCCTTCGGCTGGGTCGAGGCCGGTGTCGTAGAGGGTGCGGCTGATCTGGTCGTCGGGTTCGGGGGCGACTGGTGGTTGATCGATGGGCCCGGCGAGGTCGAGGGCCTGCTCGAGCGGGAGTTCGTGCAGGGTGAGGAACCACTCGACCGCGCGGCGGCGGTGTTCTTCGGTCATGCCGCGGTGGCGGCGGAGCAGGTCTCGGATCTGCGCGTTGAGGCCTTCGAGCGCGCTGGTGGTGCGCGGGTTGCCGTAGGTGATGTGGGTGAAGATCAGGTCCTTGCGGACCACGAGCCGGACCAGGAGCCAGGCTTTGCGGAGCCGGTCGTGGGTGTATCCGAACCGGCCGTTGCGGAGCAGGGTGCGTTCGCTGGTGAGGTGCCCGAATGCCTGCCACCATTGCTCGAGTTGCAGTTGCCAGTCGATCGCGGTCTGTTCGTCGCGGACGCCGCTCAGGTCCATCACGAGGCGGTGCAGGGCACGGCCGGCGGTGGTGCGGGGGTTGCGGGTCAGGTGCCGGGTGGTGTTTAGCTGCAGGTGGAACAGACACCGCTGATGCACTGTTTCGGGCCAGCACTGACGTAACGCGGACGGCAAGCCAGAACCGCCGTCGGAGACGAGCACAGCCGGTGCGGGGATCTGTTCGAGTAATGCTTTCCAGGCGGCGGTGGTCTCGCGGGCGCACCACTGCCAGGCCAGGACCCGGCCCGTGCCAGAAAGCGCGATGAGTAGGCACCAGGTGCCGATCCAGATCCCGTCGACCAGCACAGCGTGGTAGATCGTTTCGACCGGCCCCAGCCGTGGGGTCAGATCCCAGCACCACGCGCTGTGACGGCGGAAGGAGCGTCCTGAGGCGGTCCCGTCGGTCTCGGCCTGCGTGTTCGTCCCAACCAGCCAGGTCACGAACCGGCGCAGCTGTTCACGGGCGGTGAGGTCCGGGCGGCGCCGGACCGACGACGCCCCGCATAACGGGCACCGCCACCGTTGCGTCCCCGACGGGTGCCGTCCGTTCTTGACGAGCTTCGTGCCGCATACCAGACAGGTGGTCGAGTTCGACGGAAGGCCCACGAGTAAGCCTCGCAGACCATACCAATCCCCGATTCACCACGTAATCACGCGGCTAGATCGAGACCTCATCCACTCTTTTTGGCCTATAACCCACCTTCTCTAGAACCAGGTGATGGGGATGATCACCGTCAGTCCGAGGCCGAGCAGGAAGATGCCGCTGCTCACGCCGATGAGGACCCACTGGGCGCGGCGGTTTCGGATCACCGCGGCGATACCGAGGAGGAAGAGCGAGATCGCCATCAGGACCGTGTTCAACGTCAATCGATCGCTGTACTGATTGGCTTCGTCGCCTCGAGCGAGCAGAGTTTCAGCCTCGGCATCCGTCTCCGACCATCCTCCGAAGAGCGCTTCAAGGTAGTCCTCTGAACCCTGCGGATCGGTGTAGGTCGTTGGGTCTGCCTCGTTCTCGGCCTGAGCCCTCGTGATCGCGGCGTCCAGGTCGTCTGAGACGCTCGTGAAGTACAACTGGTCGTACTTCTCCGATGCTGTGGCAGCGAGGTTCGGGTCTGCGCTGCCCATCTCGATCTGATACTCGAAGAGGCGTGTCAGGGTCTCGGCATCCTGCACGTACTGCTGGTTGGCTTCGAGGTAGAGCGACTCGGCCTCGGTCTGGGCTGCACCGCCGCGCGAGTACGCGGCGGCTTGTTGACCGCCGTACAACGCCGCTTGGAAAGAAACGTACGCAGTCGCTACCGAAACGACGCCGAGGAGGATGACGATCAGCAGTTGCAGATCGTCGAGAAACGATCGGCGGGGTGCCGGGATCGCATCGGGAGAGTCGGGCATGAGCGAGATCGTACTGCCTCTGGGAGGCCGCTCAGCATAGGCGGGTGGGGTGGCGAAACGCGCTCAGCTGTAGACCGAGGTAATGCCCAAATACTCCTCGAGTGAGAGCCCGCTGTTGTACACCGCCGTCGCAGTGTCAACGCCGAGGTAGCGCAGGTGCCAGGGCTCCCAGATGTATCCGGTCACGCCCTCTTTGCCCTGCGGATAGCGCACGATGAAACCGAATCGGTGCGCGTTGGCGGCGACCCATTGACCCTCGGGTGTGTAGCCGAACGCTTCCGTGATGGTGTTCAGATCGAACGCGAGGCCCGACTGGTGCTCGCTGTGCCCGGGCCGCGCCGAATAGCGGTCAGCGGCAGCCGAACCGTCGCGGGACGCATAGCTGTTGTAGACCTTGACCTGCGTCGCGTACGAGCGGAACCCGCTCGCGATCCAGAGGTTGTGGCCCACGGATGCCGCTTCCGCCCGCATCCGCTCGAACGCGGCGAGCGTGTCGCCGGTGAGCCCGTTCCCGTACCAGCTGGGGAGGCGATAGGTCTTGTTGACGATCAGGATGCCGTTGATGTACGTGGGCTGAACGCCGTCGTCCCCGCCGCCACTGTTGCCCCGCGCCTGCGCAGCCTCAGCTGCGGCTTGCGAGTCTTGGACCGCGGTCCATGATTGCTGGTACGCCCCGATCCGCTGCGACGCGCTACCAGCCGCCGGGTCGCCGAGCGCGGCGACCGCGGCAGCGTACGCATCCTTGGTCTCCTGCGAGGCAAGACTCGGCACCTCGACCGCTGCGCCGTGAGCTGCTGCCGACGCAACGACGGCGTCGATGTCGGCCAACGCCGCAGTGGTGGCGGCCTCAAGCTCCGAGGTCGACTGCTCAGATGTGTCGGCAGTCTCCGTCAGGAGGGCCGTATCCTCGGTGAGCGATTGTGCCTGCGCGAGCTGCGCCTCTCGGCCTTCGGGTACGTCTGGCGTCGAGCGCGGGTCGGGCGCGGTTGTCGTAGCCGTCACCTCACCCGGCGCGGCGATCGTCAGCAGCCCCGCCGCGACTAGTGCATCCAACGACGCTCGCAGCGCGTCGAGCGTTGCTGAGTCCTGCAGCATCTCGGCGTTCGTGACCTCGATGACCGTCGATGCCTCAGCGGCCGCAGCGATGGCATCCGTCTGGGCGGCACTGAACGCGGATGCCGATTCGTCGACGGCTTCTCCGGAGGCTACCCACTCAGCGAGTGCCTCATCGAAGGCGGCACGGGCCTTGGCGTTGTCGGTCGTGATCGTCCCGACGACGCCCGCCGTAGTGAACACCGCCGCGAAGCCGAGGAACGTCCGGCGCGCTATAGCGCGGTCTTTGCGGTTTGCCCCCATGAACACCAGGGTAGTGTGCGCCGGAGCGGGTACCGTGAAAAGGTGAGCGCGGCAGGTCGTCAAGGATTTCACGCGGGGCGCCGCGGAGAGCACGCCGGCGTGCTCACGACGCTCGTGCGCACGAGCCTCGCCACGGGAGCTGCCGCAGCCCTCGCGGTGGGTGCTCTGGGTGTCGCCCCCGCTGCAGATGCCGCCACCTCCACGCCCGGTGAATCGCAAGCACCGGCGGGCGAGGTCGTCGTGATCCCCGGTACCGCCGCGAGTGTCACGACGCGCGCAGCCGCGGCAGTCGCGGCGATGAGCCTGAACGAACGCGCAGCGAGCGTCATCATGGGGCACATCCCGACCACCGACCGGGGCGTTCTGCGCGATTACATGGCCACCACCGGGGTCGGCGGATTCATCCTGATGGGCGCGAACGTGCCCGGAACCGAAGACCGACTGCGCGAGATCACCGCGGCGCTCACGGTCGATCCTGCCGTTCCGCCGCTCCTGGGCATCGACCAGGAAGGCGGCGATGTGTCGCGTCTGCCCTGGGACGACTTTGCTTCCTCGGTGACGTTGAAGTACGAGCCGCCGGAGGCTACCGAGCTCGCTTTCGCCGGACGCGGAGCTCTCGTGCAGCGGGCTGGAATCTCGGTGAACTTCGGTGTCGTCGCCGACATCACCGACGACACCGGCATGTTCATCTATCGCCGCGCGCTCGGCACGACTCCCGAGAGCGGCGCCTCGCACGTTGCGGCAGCCGTGGTCGGGGAGGAACCCGAGGCCCTCTCGACCCTCAAGCACTTTCCCGGTCATGGCGCAGCTCCCGGAGATTCGCACCGCGGCATCCCGTCCACGATGGAAAGCTACGACCAGTGGCTGCAGACGGATGCCGTTCCCTTTGCGGCCGGCATCGAGGCGGGCGCCCCGCTGCTCATGTTTGGCCACCTCGCCTACACCTCGATCGACCCGAACCCGGCGACGCTCTCGAGCGAGTGGCATCGCATCGCGCGCGAAGAACTCGGCTTCGATGGCGTCGCCATCACGGATGACCTGGGGATGCTCGAGGCGTCGGGCCTGCGCGAGTACCAGGATCCCGTCGCCAACGCGGTAGCCGCGCTGGCCGCGGGGAACGACATGTTGCTCTCGGTGCTCGGAACCGACGCGCAGACCGCCGCACAGCTGACGGCGGGAATCGTCGCGGCGGTGGAATCCGGTGCACTTCCCGCGGCGCGGCTGGACGAAGCCGCCGTGCGGGTGATGACGATGCGACTGCAGGCGGCGGGTGCCGGTCGCGGGCTTGTGCCCTGCTCGTCGTGCGCGCCCGTGTCGTGATCCCCGTCGTCAGGGCAGCGGAGGCCCGGGAACGGGTTCGATCAGCGCGGGGGAGTTGTTCCGGACGTTGCCGACGTCGGCGCTGACGGGATACGCCTCCAGCGTGTCTGCCACCGTGGCTGCAGCATCGACTGCGGCATCCAAGATGTCTCGCGGATAGTCGACAGTGGGATCGAGCCAGGCATCGGCGTGATCGGGACCCATGAAGACGGGCATCCTGGCGTGGAGCGAGCCGAGTCCACCGGCGGAGGCGCGGGTGAGGATCGTGAACGAGAGCACCCACCGGTCGTCTGCGTCTTCGGCCTTTGACGGGTCCTTCCACCATTCGTAGAGCCCGGCGAACAGCAGCGGGGCGCCGTCGGCGGGGTGGATGAAGTACGGGGTCTTTCCGGCGTCAGTGCGATGCCACTCGTAGTAGCCGGTCACGGGGACGATCGCGCGTCGCTTCTCGAGGGCAGCGCGGAACATCGGCTTATCTTCGAGCTCCTCGGAGCGAGCATTGAACGCCCGCGCCCCGATCGAGAGGTCCTTCGCCCAGCCGGGAACGAGGCCCCAGCGCGCAGCTTCCAGCCGCCGAACCGGGGGTTCGGACTTCGCCGAATCGAGCACGACGGCAGCCTTGTCGGTGGGAGCGACGTTGAAGGACGGTCCGGGCAGGTTATCGCCGACGAGGTCGACCCGCAGCATCCCGACGAGTTCGGTTCCAACGCTTGCAACCACGAACCGTCCGCACATGCGGCAAGCCTACGCGGGGGATACCCCAGCGTCCTGGAGGCGATCGAGCAGGCCCGCACCGTCGGATGCCGTAACCCACGGTACTTCGGCAGCCGAGTGGTCGTTCACCGCGGTTCGGCCGCCAGCGAGCACGGCTTCGGCGGGGGAGAGGCGGCGGATCGCGACTGCTGCCACGTGGCCCGGGTTCTCGCTCGCGAAAGCCGTGTAGATCGCATCGTCGTGCTGCCCGTCGTCGCCCACGAGCAACCAGCGGATGTCGGGGAACTCCTCGGCGAGGCGCTGCAGACTGTGCTCCTTGTGGGCTCGTCCGCTTCGGAACCATCGGTCATGGGTGGGGCCCCAGTCCGTGAGCAGCAGCGCTCCTGGCGGGAAGAGGTGGCGTCGCATGAATCGCACCAGCGTCGGCGCGACGTTCCATGCCCCCGTCGACAGGTACACGACGGGAGAGCCGGGGTTCTCGCGCGCAAGCCGCTCGAGCAGCACCGCCATGCCCGGAACCGGCTGTCTGGCGTGTTCGTCGACGACGAAGGAGTTCCATGCCGCAAGAAGTGGACGCGGCAGTGCTGTGACCATCACGGTGTCGTCGACATCCGAGATGATGCCGAAGCGCGCGTCCGGTGCGACGACGAATACCCGTGATTCAACGGGAGCGCTGTCTTCGACCGTCATCGTGAACGTCTGCCAGCCCGGCGGAAGCGTGGCGTCGAGAACGACATCCACGACGCCGCCCCGGTCTGCTGCCACGGTGTGAGTCTTGCCTGCGACGGTTATCTGCACGCTGGCGAAGCCGACCGGAACCGCCAGAAAGCTGCGCCAACCTCGAACCGAGGCATACTCGCCGCCGCCGCGCGGTTTACGCGGCGGAACGATCAGTACTCGTCCGAGAACCCGGATCCAGCCATCGCCGCCGTACCCCGCGAACGGGGTCACCGTCGGCTTGTGGCCGCGCGCGCGGGCACGTCGCTCCCGCCAGGTGTGGAATCGTCGCTCAAGCCGTGCGAGCCACAGGATCTTGGGGGGCGCGGGGGTTTCCTCCGGTCCGGGCACCCGTTCAGTCTGTCATGCCATCGGCAGCCGGGTTCCGTGTGGCGTCGCCGACGGGACTGCTCTCGTCATCCGCATCCATGTGCCGCCGCTCGATGCGATGCAGCACCTTCTTGCCCAGGTAGATGGCCAGGATGAACAGCGCGATCGCTCCGACGAAGATGTACCCGGCGTAGTGGGCACTGTCGGCGAGGTCGCGGTAGGTTCCCGCCGCGGCCGACGAGACCGACACGTAGATCGTCGCCCACAGGATGCATGCCGGCGCTGTCCACGCGAGGAACCGCCGGTAGGGGTACCCGGTCATTCCGACCGTGAGTGGAACGAGAGAATGCAACACCGGGAGGAACCTACTGAGGAAGATCGCGATCCCGCCGCGTCGATTGACATACAGCTCGGCTCGGATCCACGCACGCTCGCCGATGCGGGCGCCGAGGCGGGAATATCGGATGCGCGGACCGAGGAAGCGCCCGAGCCAGAATCCGATGCTCTCGCCGATGAGGGCGCCGATCACGACGGCGACGCCGAGCGCGACACCCTCCCACGGGCCGGCGACGGCGGTCCCAGCAATGATCACGATCGTGTCGCCCGGAACGACAAGTCCGACCAAGACGCTGGTCTCGAGCATGATCGCAAGGCCAGCCACGAGTGTGCGCACTACCGGATCGACTGCCTGCACCGTATCCAGCAGCCATGTGAGCCACTCGTTCATTCTTGAAGCGTAGAGCCGCCGACAGCGTTTAGCCTGTGAGGCGTGACCACGCCGCAGTCGATCGTTCCGTTAGCGGCATGGCTCGACCCAGAGCGAGTCTTCTGTGGATGGGCTCATCGCTTCGAGAATGCGTTCTGGTTGGATGCCGGACCCGGTGCGACCTCAGCGCGGAGTTGGGTCGGTATCGGTGAGTCAGTCGCCTCAACCGTCGTCGAACAGGTGGTCGTGCGGGGAAGTGTTGCCGAAGACGATTCGCGCTCGGATGAGCGCGGTCCGAGGCCGGGCGGATGGGTCGGATGGTTCGCGTACGACGGCGGGGCCCGGCGAGCCGGCGCGCCGACTCTCTCGGACTCGGATGACGAGACCCGATGGATGCGGGTGCGCGCTGTCGTCGAGTTCGACCACGCGACGTGCCGCGCGACGGTATTCGCGGGAGGCGACGCTCGAGAACTCGCCACCGAACTCGCTGCACTGCCGCATCCGGGTGCTGTCGGGGAGCCGACGCCGGTCGTCGCGTCCTCGCGGCACGACGCGGCCACGTACGCGGCTCTGATTGAGCAGTGCCGCGAGCAGATCCGCCAGGGAAACGCGTACCAGCTGTGTCTCACGACGCGATTCGAGGTGGAAGGTGCCGTCGATGCGGTGGCAGCCTACCGACGCCTTCGACGGGGCGTCAGCGCTCACCATGGCGGTTTCGTGCGGATCGCCGACCGCGCGCTGCTGAGCGCGAGTCCCGAGCAGTTCCTCAACGTCGACCGCGGCCGGGTGCGCACTCACCCGATCAAGGGCACCCGTCCCCGCTCTGCCGACTCCGTGATCGATGCCGAACTCGCCGAAGACCTGCGCACCGACGTCAAAGAGCGCGCGGAGAACGTCATGATCGTCGATCTGATGCGCAACGACCTCTCGCGCATCTGTGAGATCGGAAGCGTGACTGTCGAGCGGCTCTTCGATGTCGAGTCCTACCCGGCAGTACATCAGCTCGTGAGCACGGTTGCCGGCAACCTGTTTCCGGGCCTGGAGGTGGGCGAACTCCTGGGCGCGACATTTCCTGCCGGCAGTATGACCGGCGCGCCGAAGCTCTCGGCGATGTCCATCCTGCAGCGGCTGGAGGGCGCGCCGCGTGGCATCTTCGCCGGATGCTTCGGATGGGTCTCACCCCAGGGGGATCTGGATCTGGCAATGGTCATTCGCTCAATCGTCGTTGAGAACGGCCGCGCGTACGTCGGAGCCGGCGGCGGTATCACCTGGCTGTCGCATCCGCCGTCCGAGGTTGCGGAGGTCGTCGTGAAAGCCCGCGGACCGCTGGCGGCTCTTGGCGCATCCGTGCCGTCCGGTTGGACGATGGTCGCCCCGGACGCGTGATTCCAGGCATCCGGTAGCCTGGATGCTGCGCTTTCGCGTGTCTTCCCTGCATCCCGATTGGTACCCGTTACGTGAGTCAAATGGCCCCTACCGACACCGTTGCCGCCCACGGTCCCGAAGGCGGGTATGACCCGCAGGCGGTCCAGGCCAAGTGGCAGGAGCGCTGGGCGGCGGCCGACCCGTTCCGCGCTGGTGGAGCCGACGACACGCGCCCGCGCAAGTACGTGCTCGCGATGTTCCCGTATCCGTCGGGTGACCTGCACATGGGCCACGCCGAGAACTACCTCTACTCCGACATCGTCGCCCGCAGCTGGCGGCACCGCGGCTACAACGTGCTCAACCCCATCGGGTGGGACTCGTTCGGTCTGCCGGCCGAGAACGCCGCGATCAAACGTGGCGCTGACCCGCGCGAGTGGACGTACGCGAACATCGACCAGCAGAAGGCAGGCTTCCGTTCCTACGGGGTCTCGTTCGACTGGAACCGGGTGCTGCACACCAGCGACCCTGAGTACTACCAGTGGAACCAGTGGCTGTTCCAGCGGCTCTTCGAGCGCGGTCTGGCCTACCGCAAAGAGAGCCCGGTCAACTGGTGCCCGGTCGACCAGACGGTGCTGGCGAACGAGCAGGTCGTGGATGGCCACTGCGAGCGATGCGGCGCCGAGGTCATCAAGAAGAAGCTCACGCAGTGGTACTTCCGCATCACTGATTACGCCGATCGTCTGCTCGACGACCTGAACCAGCTTGAGGGCTTCTGGCCCCACAAGGTCATCCAGATGCAGCGCAACTGGATCGGCCGTTCAGTGGGCGCCGACATCGACTTCGAGATCGAGGGTCGCGACGAGAAGGTCACGGTCTTTTCCACGCGCCCCGACACGCTGTACGGCGCAACGTTCATGGTGGTCGCACCCGACAGCGATCTGGCTGCAGAGTTGGCATCCGGGTCGACGCCGGATGTGCAGAGCGCCTTCCGGGACTACCTCGAGACCGTGCAGAAGCAGACCGAGATCGAGCGTCAGAACACTGATCGCCCCAAGACCGGGGTTTTCTTGGACCGCTACGCCGTCAACCCGATCAACGGCGAGCGCCTGCCGATCTGGGCCGCCGACTACGTGCTGGCCGACTACGGCCACGGCGCGGTGATGGCGGTGCCGGCGCACGATCAGCGCGACCTCGACTTTGCACGGGAGTTCGGCCTACCCATCCGCGTTGTTGTGGACACGACCGCACCCGCCACGGGTGCCATCCCGGTCATCGGGGAGGACGGTCCGCTCTCGGAGGATGCCGATGACATCGAGTCCATCGATCCCGCGAAGACGGGGGTGGCGCTCACCGGTGAAGGACGTCTGATCAACTCCGGGTCGCTGGATGGCCTGAGCAAGCGGAACGCCATCGCGCGGATCACCGAGATTCTTGAGACTGCGGGCACGGGGCGCGCCTCGAAGTCGTATCGCCTCCGCGACTGGCTCATCTCTCGCCAGCGCTTCTGGGGTACGCCGATCCCGATGGTGCACACCGAGGACGGTCGTATCGTCCCGGTCCCCGAGGACGAGCTGCCCGTCAGGCTCCCCGACGCTCACGGCCTCGACCTGGCGCCCAAGGGTACGTCCCCGCTCGGGGGCGCTTCCGAGTGGATGGCTACCACCGACCCTGAGACCGGTGATCCAGCCCTTCGCGACCCCGACACGATGGACACGTTCGTCGACAGCTCGTGGTACTTCCTGCGCTTCCTGTCACCGGGCAACGACTCGGTTGCTTTCGACCCCGCAGAGGCGCAGCGCTGGGCGCCGGTGGACTTCTACATCGGGGGTGTGGAGCACGCCATCCTGCACCTGCTGTACGCGCGCTTCATCACCAAGGTCCTGTTCGACATGGGACTCGTCGACTTCACCGAGCCGTTCTCGAGCCTGATCAATCAGGGCATGGTGATTCTCGGCGGCTCCAAGATGTCCAAGAGCAAGGGGAATCTCGTGCTCTTCCACGAGGAGCTCGCGACGCACGGTGCCGATGCGCTGCGCGTGGCTCTTGCCTTCGCGGGCCCCGTCGAGGACGACAAAGACTGGGCCGA
>NZ_DBHD01000023.1:2772-12315 GCF_002296025.1 Microbacterium sp. UBA837 | reverse complement strand
TGATCAGCCGCTGGACCGACCTGCTGCTCGCCCTTCCGGTGCTGCTGGCGGCGATCGTCGTCGCCGGTGTGTTCGGCGGCGGGTACTGGGTGACCGTGGTTCTGCTGATCGCGCTGTTCTCGCCGTCGGACATCCGAATCGTGCGCGCGGGCGTGCTCGAGCAGTCGGCCCGGCCCTACATCGAGGCTGCCCAGATGCTCTCGCTCTCGCGGTGGCGCGTGATGTTCCGCCACATCCTGCCGAACGTGTCGACCCTGGTGATCACGAACGCGATGCTCAACGTCGCGTTCGCGATCGTCGCGTTCTCGTCGCTGTCGTTCCTCGGCGTCGGGGTGCCGCCGGGGACTGCCGACTGGGGGCGCCAGCTCACCGACAACCGGGCGATCATGTTCGACAACCCTGCCGCCGTCATGGTGCCGGCCGCCCTCATCATCCTCGTCGCGTGCGCCGTGAACCTCGTCGGCGACTGGCTGGGTCAGCGCCTCTCGCAGGTGGGAGAAGACGCATGACCGGCGTGCAGATTCACGGGCTCACCGTGCGCGGACCACAGGGCGTCATGGTCGAGCCGTTCGACGCGACTATCGCTCCGGGCCGGACCCTGGCCATCATCGGCGAGTCCGGATCGGGCAAGACCCTCAGCGCCAAGAGTCTCATCGGCCTCCTGCCCCGCGGATTCCGCGCCGCAGGAAGCGCCGTGATCGGCGACCGGTCACTTGAGCTGGATGCCGCACCTGCAGCGTGGACTTCGGTGCGCGGGTCCACCGTCGCGCTGCTGCTGCAGGATCCGTTCACGAGCCTCTCGCCGGTGCACCGGTGCGGGGATCAGATCGCGTGGACGCTGCAGGCGGCATCTGACAGGCGGATCGCGGCATCCGACCTCGCTCGCGAGGTGGCCGCGCGGCTGGCCGAGGTGAAGCTCCCTGAACGCGTCGCGCGAGCCTTCCCGCACCAGCTCTCGGGCGGCATGCGGCAGCGGGTAGCTATCGCGGCGGCGCTGGCCGCTGACCCGAAGCTCCTTATCGCGGATGAGCCGACCACCGCGCTTGACGCATCGAACCAGGCCGAGATCCTCGACCTGCTGCGCGCGGTGCAGGCACGTCGGGACCTGTCGGTCATCCTCATCTCGCATGACCTGGGACTCGTGCGCGGCCGGACCGACGACGTCTTGGTCATGCAGCACGGCGTCATCGTCGAGCGTGGAGCAACCGGCGATGTGCTGTCTGCTCCGAAGCATCCGTACACCCGTGCGCTCATCGACGCGGACCCCGTCCTCGCGCCGCCGCGTGAAACTGCTGCGCCCGAGGCCGACCAGACTCCGACCCTCCTGCAGGCGACGGGAGTGACGAAGCACTTCGGGGAGCGCACGGTGCTCGATGGCGTCGACCTGCGCATCGGCGAAGGCGAGATCGTCGGCGTGGTCGGAGAATCCGGGTCGGGCAAGTCGACGCTCGCGCGCTGTATCGCGGGGCTGGAGCGCGAAGACGGCGGAGTCATCTCCTTTGTCGGTGAGAACCTCGCCCCGGGACGCCGCTCGCGCACACCAGCGCAGATGCAGATCGTGTTCCAAGATCCGTACTCGTCGCTGAACCCGATGATGTCGATCGGGTCGATCCTGCGCGAAGCCCTCGCCGTCGCGCGCCGCCCGGCATCCGATGTGGCTGTGCTGCTCGAGACCGTCGGGCTTCCCACCGACTTCGCCGGCAAGCGCCCGGCCGAACTGTCGGGTGGTCAGCGCCAGCGCGTCGCTATCGCGCGTGCCCTGGCACCGAGGCCGCGCCTCCTCATCTGCGACGAGTCGGTCTCAGCACTCGATGTCTCGGTGCAAGCCCAGATCCTGGCGCTGTTGACCACGCTGCGTGACGACCTCGGTATCTCGCTGTTGTTCATCTCGCACGACCTGGCAGTCGTGCGACTGCTCGCCGACTCCGTAACCGTGCTCTGGGACGGCCGCGTGATCGAGAGCGGACCGTGCGAACAGGTGCTCACCGAGCCCCGACACGAATACACCCGGATGCTGGTTGCCGCCGCGCACCGCGAGAACACGTCGGTGGGTACCGGCGAGAGAGAAGACTGACGTGCAATCGATCGAACCGGTGCTCGCGGAAGGCGCAGAAGCCGTCACCGCGGTTCTGGATGCCGGCCTGGCTGATGCTCTGGGTGCTGAGCGAGCCGCGCGCTGGCGCGTCGAGCGCGCCGGGTACCGCCCCACGGCGCACATGCTCGGTAGCGGCGCCGGCATCCTGGCTGCCGTGCTCACGTCCGGTCGCCCCGCGACAGCTGCGACCAAGATCGTCGACCTGTGGACCTCGCCCGAGGCTCCGACTGACGCTGCCGATCGCCTCATCGCGGGCGTGATCGCTGCGGCAGCTGAGCGCGGCGACGCCGCCG
The DNA here is from genome assembly GCF_002296025.1 of Microbacterium sp. UBA837. Lineage (NCBI taxonomy): Bacteria > Bacillati > Actinomycetota > Actinomycetes > Micrococcales > Microbacteriaceae > Microbacterium > Microbacterium sp. UBA837. The sequence continues at coordinate 9,927 of NZ_DBHD01000023.1, read as the reverse complement.
TGAAGTGGGAACTGCCCGAGGATGCCGCGGTTCCCGCGTCGGCCGCAGCGCTCGGGTTCGCGCCTCTGCGCGCCCCCTGGGGTGCTGTCGGCACCGAGGCGACGCAGGGGCTCGTGCACTGGCTCATTCCCCTGACCCATGACGAGCCCGGCTACTACGGACAGACGACCCTCTTCACGTGCGGAGCGGTAGCGGCCCTCATCGCGACCGAGCGCCACGGCAGCCCCGGCTTCGGGGGCGAGACCGTGCCAGATCGTGATCTCGAGATCGACTTCTGGCGTCGCGCCAGCAACTACCCGGCCTGTGAACCGCTCGGACTGGCCGTCACGGTGCAGGAGCACGTCGGCTCTCGCGGCGCGGTGGAGGTCGCACTCGATCACCCAGGACCTGTCCTGCTGGAGGATTTCACCGGCTTCGACTACGACTTTCGGGCAGAGCTGCAGCGGGAATCGCGCAAACGCGCGGCAGATCTCGGCATCCCGGTCGACACGGCCCGAATCCCGATGACCGACGTCGCGGCGCGGGTGGCCGCGGGCGAGCAGGCCCTGCTTCTCATCGACGAGGCGCCGATGCACGCCGACCCCGGACCGCACTGGATCGTGGCTCACGCCGCTGCCGGCCCCTATGTCGTCGTCGAGGACCCGTGGGTGAACCAGGCGACGGGGGAGACCTGGGTCGATACCCATGATCTTCCGATCCACATCGATGACCTGGAACGCCTCGTCGCCTGGGGACCCGAAGGCTACCGCGGCGTCATCTTCCTCTCGCCGCGCTGAGTCGACGGGCCGGGCGGATGTCCGGGGTCGCGAATAGACTTGCGGGGTTATGGATGTGGTGGATGACGAGCTGCTGACCGGCCTGAATCCGCCGCAGCGCGAGGCGGTGCTGTACCGGGGCCCGGCGCTCCTGATCGTCGCGGGCGCGGGGTCGGGCAAGACCCGGGTGCTCACCCACCGGATCGCGTCGCTGCTGCGCGGTGGCGAGGCCTATCCGAGTCAGATTCTCGCGATCACGTTCACCAACAAGGCAGCCGGTGAGATGCGCGAACGTGTCGAGCAGCTCGTCGGTGAACGCGGGCGCGGGATGTGGATCTCGACGTTCCACTCCGCGTGCGTGCGGATCCTGCGTCGCGAGGCCGAGCAGTTCGGGTTCACGAAGGCGTTCACGATCTACGACTCCGGCGACTCCCGTGCTCTCATCAAGCGCCTCGTGAAAGAGCACGAAGCCGACGCTCTCGGGCTGACCCCCGCGGGCGTGCAGGGACGGATTTCCAAGCTCAAGAACGAACTCGCGGATGCCGAGTCCTTCGCGCGACAGGCGAACATGAGCGACCCCGCCGAGCGCCTCTTCGTCGAGATCTTCGGCGACTACCAGCGAGCTCTGCAGCGCGCCAACGCGTTCGACTTCGACGACCTCATCGCCCAGACCGTGTATCTGTTCCGCGCGTTCCCGCAGGTTGCGGATGTCTACCGCCGGCGCTTTCGGCACGTCCTCGTCGACGAGTACCAGGACACCAACCACGCGCAGTACGCGCTTATTCACGAACTCACCCGCCCTGTCACGGGGGCTGCAGCCGAGCCGTATTCCGTCGGCGGAATGATGATCTTCGAGCCTGACGAGGCTCCCGAACTCGAGGGTGCCTCGCTCACCGTCGTCGGTGACTCAGACCAGTCGATTTACGCGTTCCGCGGGGCCGACATCCGCAACATCAGCGAGTTCGAGCGCGACTTCCCCGGCGCGAAGGTCGTGTTGCTGGAACAGAACTACCGGTCGACACAGAACATCCTCTCGGCGGCGAACGCCGTCATCGGCAACAACTTCGATCGCAAAGACAAGAAGCTGTGGACGGACGTCGGGGCAGGCGATCCTATTGTCGGCTTCACCGGTTACTCCCAGCACGACGAGGCCCAGTTCGTCGCTGACGAGATCGAAGCCCTCCACCGCCGCGGCGTCGAGTACGGCCAGATGGCAGTTTTCTATCGCACGAACTCCCAGTCCCGTGCGCTGGAAGAGATCTTCATCCGCTCGGCAGTGCCTTACAAGATCATGGGCGGCACGAAGTTCTACGAACGCGCCGAGATCAAGGATGCCCTCGCGTACCTGGTCGCTGTGGCCAACCCCGCCGATGAGATGGCGGTGCGCCGCATCCTGAACAAGCCGCGGCGCGGCATCGGCGACGTCACCGAGACGGCCATCGCCCGCTACGCGGCGGACCAGCAGATCACGTTCCGCGATGCGCTCGCCAACGCCTCGGCCCTCGGCGTCGGCCCCAAGATCCAAGCCGCGATCGCGCAGTTGGATTCCGTTCTCGCTGAGGCGAGCGCCCTGATGCTCCCGTCCTCCGGTGAGCTCCCGCCGCCCACCACGGTGGCCGAAGGGCTTCAGCTGCTTCTGAACAAGTCGGGTTACCTCGACGCGCTGCGCGCCTCCCGCGATCCGCAGGATGAAGCGCGCGTCGAGAACCTCGACGAACTCGTCGCCGTCACACGCGAGTTCGCCCGCAACAACCCCGACGGCACGATCATCGACTTCCTCACCGAGGTCGCCCTCGTCGCGGATGCCGACGACCTCGACGATGCGAGCGGGTCCGTGTCTCTCATGACGATGCACACGGCGAAGGGGCTGGAGTACGACACCGTGTTCATCACGGGCGTCGAAGAGGATCTCATCCCGCACCGCATCTCGGCCGGGGAACCGGGCGGACCGCAGGAAGAGCGGCGCTTGTTCTACGTCGGCGTCACGCGTGCTCGAGCGCGGCTCTATCTCACGCTCGCGATGACCCGAGCGCAGTTCGGCGAAGTGTCGGTAGCGATGCCCAGCCGGTTCCTGCAAGAGATCCCTGCGACGCTCATCGATTGGCGCCAGTCCCCGGGTGATGTGAACTCCCGTGGGGGTTCCCAGTCCCGCGCCCTCAATGCGCGGCCAGGGCGGGGCGGGTCGGGCGGCGGTGGTTTCGGGGGCTCGGGCCGCTACGGAGACGCGCTCGTGCCGAAGTCGACCTCAATCGACAAGTTCGCCAACCGCATCCCGGCCAAGGTGCGCGACAACGGCGACATGGAGCTCGCGCCAGGAGATCGCATCCGTCACGACGACTTCGGCGAGGGTCGAGTGGATGCTGTCACGGGCGAGGGCGCGAAGCGCGTCGCGCATGTTCGTTTCGATAGCGCGGGCGCCAAGAAGCTCCTGATCAAGATCGCCCCGATCGACAAGCTCTGAGGGTCGCGTCTGGGAGGGGGCGCCAGGACTTTCGCCCCTGAGCGCCACCCGTGGGTGCGCGTACGATCGCGATGACGGCGTGAGCGAGGGTGCACCGGCGCCCAGGGCCCACAGAAGGTCACGCCCGCTGGCAGAAGGAGGCCCATGACCCTCGCGTCAGTCCTCACTGTGCTCGCCGATCACCCGGTGCTCGTGCTGTTCCTGGTCACGGGTATCGGCGCGGCGATCGGCCGCATCCGGTTGTGGGGGATGTCGCTCGGCGCCGTAGCCGTGCTCTTCACGATGATCGCGCTCACCGCCTGGGGCGTCTCCCAGGGGGTCACGATTGAGGTGCCCTCGTACGTCGGCGACTTCGGTCTGGTGCTCTTCGCCTTCAGTATCGGCGTCATCGCAGGGCCGGGGTTCGTGAATGCGCTTCGCACGTCGTACTGGATGCTGCTGCTCGTCTCGGTCATCATGATCGTCGCGGCAGCCCTGACGCTGGGCCTGGGGACAGCTCTGGATCTGTCGCCGGAAACGATCGCCGGTGCGTACGCCGGCTCGGTCACGAGCACACCCGCCCTCGCTGCTACCGGGGGCAGCCCAGCAGCGACAGTCGGGTATGCGAGCACCTACATCTTCGGCGTTGTTGGTGCGATGGGAGCCGTCGTACTCGCGCTTCGCCACAGTCGCACAGACGCTGACGCACCACCACGGATCGTCGACCTCGTCATCCGCATCGACACCGACAGCACCCCCACGATGACCGACCTCACGCGGCGGCACGGCGGCCGGGTGCTGGTCTCGCGCCTGCGTCGCCCCGACGGAGAGGTCGTCGTCGTGGGTCCCGACACGGTGCTCGAGAAGGGCGCAATCATCAATGTGGTCGGCCCGGAGCGGGTCGTGGCAGCCGTCACCGAGGAACTGGGGCATCCGTCGACGCTCAACATCACGCACGACCGCAGCCGACTGGACTACCGGCGGATCATCCTGTCGGACTCGCGCTGGTCGGGACGCACGATCGCGCAGCTCGGTGTCGCCGAGCGCTTCGGTGCGACGATCGTGCGGGTGCGGCGCGGGGATGTCGAGTTCCTCGGGACCCCCGACTTCGTGCTGCACCAGGGCGACCGGCTTCGTGTTGTCGCTCCCCGCGACCAGCTGCCCGCGGTCACGGCCTTTCTCGGCGACTCTGAACGCGGCATGGCCGACCTCAACCCCGTGGCTCTCGGCCTCGGTATCGCCGCGGGCATGCTGCTCGGCCTCATCGAAGTGCCGCTGCCGGGCGGATCGCACCTGTCGCTGGGAGCCGCAGCCGGAGCGCTGATTGTCGGCCTCGTGATGGGCAGGATCGGGCGGATCGGCCGCTTTGTGACGACGATCCCCAACGCCGCTGCCACCGCGCTGGGCGAGTTGGGCCTGTTGATCTTCCTCGCCTACGCCGGGTCGAAGGCGGGATCGCAGATCCTGCAGGCGATCGCGTCGGGAGAGATCGTCGCGCTCGTCGGGATCGGATTGGTCGTGACATCCTTCGCGATGTTCGGCACCTACCTGCTGGTGCGGCACATCCTGCACCTGGGGGGTACGAAGCTGTCGGGTGTCATCGCCGGCGCGCAGACGAACAGTGCGATCCTCGCCTTCGCCCAGGAACGCACTGGCCACGACGTCCGCGTCGCCCTTGGTTACAGCCTCGTCTATCCCACGGCGCTGGTCGTGAAGATCCTGCTCGCCCAGCTGCTCACGCTGCTGTAGTCCCGGCCGAAGACGGCATCCACGCTTACCGCGTTTCCCGAACTGTGACAACCCTGGTCCTGATCCACGCGCGACGTCGGTAGCCTCGAAGCATGGCTCTGTTCTCTCGACGCCCCGCAGCAACGCCTGCCGAGACGCCCGAGGGCGCCTCCGACGACACGACATCCGTTGACGACACGGGAGTCGCCAACGCCGCATCCGACGCCGACCCGGCAGCCTCGCAGCCCTCGGCGGTCGCTGACGACGAACCAGACTTCGACGCGGTGGTCGGGATCTCGATGTCGTCGTTCCAGGGCCTCGGGGCCCCCGCGCCCGCGGCGAACGCCGCGGCAGAAACGGCGGCCGATGACGACGCAGAAGCGCCGCCCCGGCCCAGCGTCCAAGACAACGGCCCGCTGGTGACGGCGCTGTCAAAGCTCCCCGAACGACCCGAGCCGGCGGAACTCCTGCAGGTTGCCCGTCAGCTGCTGCAGGGACACCTCTTCCTGCGCGTCAAGGGAGATGCCAAGCGAATGCTCGCCGAGGGTGAGAACATTCCGCTGGCGATCACCACGATCGGTGACAAGCAGTACGTCCTTGCCTACAGCGGTGTCGCGGCCTTGCGTGCCAGCCTTGCCGCAGACGGCGCGACCGACACCTCGGCGATGGCGCAGCCCGCGCAGGCGGTGCTGCGGTTCCTGCTGTCGGGCACCTACGCCGGACTGATCATTGACCCGGCATCCGCCCCTGCCAGGGCGCTGCTCTCTCGGGACCTCATCGCTCAGATGATGGAGCAGGCCGACCCCGAGTTCAGCGTCAAGAAGCTGCTCGCTGCCCGCCGCACCGAGTCCACGCCCGACGAGGTGGTGGCAGCCATCCCTTCCTCACGCCTGTGGATCGCGGTGAACAAGCCCGAAGGGTCCGATCAGGTCGGAGTCGCCGAAGCCCGTACCGCCGACGGCGACCGCCTCATCGAAGTGTTTACGCACCCCATCGAGATCGCAGCACTCGGGCGCGGTGACCGCCCCGCCCCCGTCACCGGTGCGCAACTGGGCGCGGCGCTTCGCGCAGACCCCGAGCTCGCCGGCATCCTCATCGACCCCGCCGGTCCCTGGATTCGACTGAACCGAGACCACCTCGCCCCGCTGATGGTCGAGGCCCCGGACGATGGCGACTGACCGGATCACCCTCACCATCCCCGGCCCCGACGGCGATCGGGAGGTCGGGCTGTCCAGTCCTGACCGTGTGCTGTGGCCAGCGGTCGGCATAACCAAGCGCGAGCTGGCCGAGTACCTGCTCGCCGTCGCAGGCCCCTTCCTCGCCGCCAACGGCCACCGTCCCGTCTCGCTTGAGCGCTACCCCGACTCGATCGAGGGTGAGATGTTCTTCTCGAAGAACCCGCCCAAGGGCGCGCCGTCGTTCATCGAGACCGTCACCGTGACCTACAACAGCGGGCGTCGGCATCCGCAGATCGTGCTCACCGAGCCCGCCGCCGTCGTCTGGGCGGCACAGATGAACACCGTCGTCTTCCATCCCTGGGCATCGCGCACCGAGAACACCGACAACCCTGTCGAACTGCGCATCGACCTCGACCCGCAGCCCGGAACCGACTTCGCGGATGCCGCGGCCGTCGCCCCCGCGCTCCGTGAGGTGCTCGCGGAGGCGGGGCTCGAGGCATGGATCAAAACAAGCGGCAACCGCGGCATCCACCTGTTCTGCCCGATCGAACCGGAGTGGGAGTTCCTCGACGTCAGGCACGCGGTCATCGCCGCCGGTCGCGAACTGGAGCGACGGATGCCGGACCGTGTCACCACGAAGTGGTGGAAAGAGGAGCGCGGAGAGCGCGTCTTCATCGACTTCAACCAGGCAAATCGCGACCGCACGATGGCAGGGGCCTACAGTCCGCGAGCCCTGCCGGCCGCGACTGTTGCCACCCCGATCAGCTGGGAGGAGCTGGCATCCGTCGATCCGGCATCGTTCACTGTGCGCACCGTGCCGGAGCGCCTGGCCGAGGTGGGCGACCCCTGGGCCCGGTTCGGCGAGGTACGCGGCAGGATCGACACGCTGCTGGAGTGGTGGGAGAGAGACCTTTCCGACGGACTCGGTGAGCTGCCTTTCCCGCCCGAGTTCCCGAAGATGCCCGGCGAACCCCCGCGGGTCCAGCCGAGCCGCGCACGCAAACCCGACCCGAGCGACCCCGAAACGGAGGAAATCGAGTGACCGACAAGACTG
>NZ_DBHD01000023.1:0-2441 GCF_002296025.1 Microbacterium sp. UBA837 | reverse complement strand
CGACACGACGGGCACCGAGACGACGTCGACGATCGATCAGTGGGCCGCGCGCCTGCTTCGCACGCGCTGGATCGTCCGCGCCCCGATTCCGCTGTTTCGCGCGGGGCTTGGCTGGTTGTTCGGCGGCAGGTTCGTGATGGCCGAGCACATCGGCCGCAAGAGCGGCCAGCCGCGCTACGTCGTGCTTGAAGTGATCGAACGCGAGACGAACGCGCTCCGCGTCGCTTCCGGCCACGGCTCGCGCGCACAGTGGCTCAAGAACCTCCAGGCCAACCCCGCTGCCCGGCTCTGGGTCGGTCGCTCGAAGGGCGTGGCGGCTACTGCCCGCATCCTGCCTGAGAGCGACGCAGCGGCGGTGCTTGCCCGCTATGCCCGGGTGCACCCGGATGCCTGGGACCACCTCAAGGGGGCGATGGACGAGCTGAACGGGGGAGAGACGACCATACCCGTGGTCGAGTTCACCCCGCCTTCGCGCTGATCGCGCCGCTGAGTCCGCGCCGAACCGCGCCGCTGACCGTCAGCTTTCGAGCACCGCGCCCACGTCGTACGCGCTGACAGTCTCGAGTTGGTCGTACGTGCACGAGCGCGGGTCACGATCCTCGCGCCACCGCACGAACTGCACGGTGTGGCGAAAACGCCACTTCTCGAGCTGGTCGTAGCGCACCTCGAGCACCAGTTCGGGGCGCAGCTGCACGAACGACACATCCTTGCCCGAGGTAAAGCGAGACCGCTCCCCCTCGCCGGTCACCGCGGCGCCGGCCTCGTCGCGCTCGACGAACGGTTCGAGCTCGTCGACGAGCTCCCGTCTGCGCTTGTCCGACCACGCTGCCACCCCGCCGACCTGGACGAGCTGACCCTCGTCGGTATAGAGACCGACAAGCAGTGAGCCGACCCCGCTCCCGCTCTTGTGCACCCGGTAGCCGAGCGCGACGACATCCGCCGTGCGCGCGTGCTTGATCTTGAACATCGTCCGCTTGCCCGGCGCATAGGGCTGGGCGAGGGGCTTGGCGACCACGCCGTCAAGGCCCGCCCCCTCGAATTCATCGAGCCACCGAGCAGCCCGGTCGGGGTCGTCAGTCGTGCGCGTGACGTGCACCGGATGCGGCACGTCGCGCAGCAGGTCGAGGAGCTCAGCCCGCCGGGCCTGGAACGGCTCGCTCGCCAGATCGCGCTTCCCGCGCGCCAGGATGTCGAATGCGATGAACATCGCGGGGGTCTGCTCGCTCAGCATCCGCACCCGCGAGTCGGCGGGGTGGATGCGCTGCGTCAGCGCGTCCCAGTCCAGGCGCTGAGAGCCCGGCTCGCCCAGCGCGATCACGATCTCGCCGTCGAGCAGGCACGGTTCGGGAAGGAGCCGCGCAAACGCCTCGACGAGCTCGGGAAAGTAGCGCGTGAGCGGCTTCGCACCGCGGCTGCCGATCTCGACATCTGTCCCGTCCCACGACACGAGCGCGCGGAAGCCGTCCCACTTCGGTTCGAAGCTCAGACCGCCGGCGACCGCATCAGGCGCGGGGATGCGGTCGACGGACTTCGCGAGCATCGGCTCGGGAATCGCATAGCGCATGCGGTCAGCATCCTGTCTGTCGGGGGTAGCTGTCCAGCCCGGGCGTCAGGACGGCGCCGGTTCGGTGCTCTTGCGTCGTGCCCACCGGGCGGGGGTGTTCGGGCCGTCCCACACCTGCACGATTCCCCACGCCACTGCCGTGATCGGCACGGCGAGGACTGCGCCGACGATTCCGCCGAGCACGGTACCGACCGTCAGGGCGATCAGGATGACGAACGAATGCAGCTTCATCGAGCGCCCCATCAGCACCGGTTGCAGGAAGTTTCCTTCCAGCTGGTTGACGAGCACGATCAGACCGACGACGAACAGCGCGTTGACCCAGCCGTTGGCGACGAGCGCGACGAGCGCTGCCAGGATCCCTGCGAGGGTCGCCCCGACGATCGGGATGAAGGCGAGGAGGAAGACCAAGACCGCCAGGGGGAGGGCGAGCGGGACGCCGAGGATCCACAGGCCGATGCCGATCCCGACCGCGTCGACGAACGCGACTGACGCGGTACCTCGGACGTAGGCGCCGAGCGTCGACACCGTCTTGTCGCCGATGCGGCGAGCCCGCGCTTCGGCGGAACCGCGGAACGGGCGGAGCAGAAACTCCCACATCCGCGGGCCGTCCTTCAAGAAGAAGAAGAGCACGACGACCAGCAGGACGAAACCGGTCGCGAAGTTAGCCACGACGCTGACGCCGGCGATGGCCCCAGTGCCGAACTGGGCACTCGTGATGAAGTCCTGAATCGACGAGATCCACTCGTCGATCTGCTGCTGATCGATCCCGAACGGCAGCGTCTGCACCCATTCCCAGAGCTTCTGGGCACCGGCCTCCGCCTGGCTGTAGAGCGAATCCCACTGATCGCGAACCGCCCAGACGATGAGCCAGCCGACG
>NZ_DBHD01000055.1:0-22038 GCF_002296025.1 Microbacterium sp. UBA837 | reverse complement strand
CTCGTGCGTGCGGTCGAAGAACTCGGCGCGGTCGAGATCAACCTCAACCCCGACCCGTCCGGTGGCCTGTGGACTGCACCCGCGCTCACCGACCGCTCCTGGTACCCCGTCTACGAGAAGCTCGTCGAGTACGAGATCCCCGCGATGATCCACGTGAGCACCTCGTGCAAGCCGCAGTTCCACACCACCGGTGATCACTACCTCGGCGCCGATACGACTGCCTTCATGCAGCTGCTCAAGGGCGATCTGTTCCGCGACTTCCCCGACCTGAAGTTCGTCATCCCGCACGGCGGCGGCGCCGTCCCCTATCACTGGGGCCGGTTCCGGGGACTCGCGATGGCCCTCGGCAAGCCCGAGCTCGAAGAGCACCTGCTGAACAACGTGTTCTTCGACACCTGCGTCTACCACCAGCCGGGCATCAACCTGCTCACCGAGGTCATCCCAACCGAGAACATCCTGTTCGCAAGCGAAATGATCGGGGCCGTGCGCGACATCGACCCGCGCACCGGCCACTACTTCGACGACACCAAGCGCTATGTCGACGCGACCCCGAACCTGACGGATGCCGAACGCGAGCTCGTCTTCGAGGGCAACGCCCGCCGGGTCTACCCGCGGCTGGATCGCGCGCTTGCGGCGCAGGGGAAGTGAGAGGACCATCATGCGACTGAACAACCTCGGCATCGTCCGCACGAAGATCGAGCGGCCCGACCCCGCCGATGTCGCGCGCCTGTCACAGTTCGGTGTCGCGACGATCCATGAGGCGATGGGCCGCGTCGGACTGCTTCGCCCCTACATCCGTCCCGCCTACACCGGGGCGAAGCTGTGCGGACCGGCAGTGACAGTGCTGCTGCAGCCCGGTGACAACTGGATGTTCCATGTTGCTGCCGAGCAGGTGCAGGAGGGTGACGTGATCGTCGCGGGCTGCACGACCGAGAGTGAAGACGGCTTCTTCGGCGAGCTCCTGGCCACCTCCCTCACCGCTCGGGGGTGCAAGGGCCTGGTCATCGACGGCGGCGTTCGCGACGTTGCCGACCTCGAGAAGATGAACTTCCCGGTCTTCTCGCGCGCGATCAACTCCAAGGGAACTGTCAAGGCGACCCTCGGCTCGGTCAACGTCGATGTCGTCGTCGCGAACGCCCTGGTCCACCCCGGCGATGTCGTTGTCGCGGATGTCGACGGTGTCGTGGTCGTGCCTCGCGAGCTCGTCGGCGCAGTGGCCGATGCCAGCCAGAAGCGCGAAGACAACGAAGAGTCCAAGCGCCAGAAGTTCCGCGAGGGCGTGCTGGGCCTGGATATCTACGGCATGCGTGAGCCGCTTGCCGCCGCCGGCCTCGAGTACGTGGAGGACTGACGATGGCCCACGGAGACACGAGCGGCGGGTTCGAGAAGACCCCCGGATGGCTGGACTGGTACGACGGTCCCTCGACGCCGAAATTCCGGGTGCCCGAGGGCGCGGTCGACGCGCACTGCCACGTGTTCGGACCCGGAGAGCAGTTCCCGTACGCCCCGGAGCGCAAGTACACACCGTGCGACGCCTCAGCCGACCAGCTCTTCGCGCTGCGTGATCAGCTCGGATTCGACCGGAACGTCATCGTGCAGGCCACCTGCCACGGCGCCGACAACCGCGCTCTCGTCGACGCGCTGCGCCGCAGCGAAGGCCGCGCTCGCGGGGTGGCCACGGTGCGCCGCGATGTGACGGATGCCGACCTCGCCGACCTGCACACTGCCGGTGTGCGCGGGGTGCGCTTCAACTTCGTCAAGCGACTGGTCGACCGTGTGCCGACCGATTCGCTGCAGGAGATCGTCGAGAAGATCGCGCCGCTGGGATGGCACGTCGTCATCTACTTCGAGGCCGAGGACCTACCAGACCTCTACGAGTTCTTCTCGAGCATTCCCACCGACGTCGTCGTCGACCACATGGGCCGGCCCGACGTCAGCAAGGATCCCGACGGTCCCGAGTTCGACCTCTTCCTGCGCTTCATGCGGGAGAACCCGAACGTGTGGACCAAGGTGTCGTGCCCGGAGCGGCTGAGCATCACCGGCCCCCGAGCTCTCGACGGTGAACAGCACGCCTACACCGATGTCGTGCCGTTTGCCCGACGCGTGGTCGAGGAATTCCCCGACCGCGTGCTGTGGGGAACAGATTGGCCCCACCCCAACCTCAAGGACCACATGCCCGATGATGGCTTGCTGGTCGATTACATCCCCCAGATCGCCACGACCGCCGAGTTGCAGCAGAAGCTGCTGGTCGACAACCCGCGGCGACTCTACTGGCCAGAAGGAGACTGACTATGGCACTCGACAAGCCCTACAAGAACGTTCCCGGCACGATCATTTTCGACGCCGAGCAGGCCCGCAAGGGCTACCAGATCAACCAGCTCTGCATGTCGTTCATGAAGCCGGAGAACCGCGAACGGTACCTCGCCGACCGTGAGGCCTACCTCGACGAATGGCAGCTGACACCCAAGGCGCGGCAGGCGATCCTCGACCTCGACCTCAACGCCGCGATGGAAGAAGGTGGCAACATCTACTTCCTCGCCAAGCTCGGAGCCACCCACGGTCTGAGCTTCCAGCAGATGGCCGGTTCCATGACCGGCATGAGCGAGGCCGCCTACCGCGACATGATGATCTCGGGCGGCCGCCGCCCCGAGGGCAACCGCATGAAGGACCTCGATGGCTGGACGCCGCCGCAGCCCGGCGAGAAGGCCGAGACGATGCGGCCGGATGCTCCCGCCAAGCTCACCTCGGCCTTGTACACCTCTCACGTGCCGGCAATCGGCGCGGCGATGGACCTCGGCAAGACCGAAGAGCCGTACTGGAAGAAGGTCTTCGACGGCTACACCTGGACCCGCAAGTGGGCCAAGGAGAACACGCCAGACGTCGTCATCCTGGTCTACAACGACCACGCCACGGCTTTCGACTCCTCGCTGATCCCGACGTTCGTGCTCGGTACGGGCGCTGAGTACCCCGTCGCCGACGAGGGCTACGGCCCCCGCCCGGTGCCCGACGTCAAGGGTTACCCGGAGTTCGCTGCCCACCTGGCACAGTCGGTCATCCAGGATGACTTCGACCTGACCCTCGTGAACGAGATGGTCGTCGACCACGGACTCACCGTGCCGCTCTCGCTCGTGTACGGCCAGGTCGAGGAATGGCCGGTCAAGGTCATCCCGCTCGCGGTCAACGTCGTGCAGTACCCGGTACCGTCGGGTCGCCGCTGCTACGAGCTCGGCAAGGCACTGCGCCGCGCCATCGACAAGTGGGACGGCCCCGAGCTGAACGTGCAGATCTGGGGCACCGGCGGCATGAGCCACCAGCTCCAGGGCCCGCGCGCCGGGCTCATCAACCAGGAATGGGACAACGCGTTCCTCGACATGCTGATCTCCGACCCGCTGGGCCTGACCGAATGGCCGCACATCGACTACGTCGACGAGGCCGGTTCGGAAGGCATCGAGCTGGTCATGTGGCTCATCGCCCGCGGCGCGATGGACGACCAGTTCGGTGGCGGCGCTCCCGAGGTGAACCACCGGTTCTACCACGTACCCGCCTCGAACACGGCTGTCGGTCACCTCGTCATCACCAACCCCGTCGCAGCCCCCACGGCCGACGCCGAGGTCGAAGAAGAGAAGGTTCCTGTCGGCGCAACGGCCTGACAGGCTGACCATAGACCCGCTCCGTGGGGATCGATCGCGCGATCCCCACGGAGCGCACCACGTTCGAAGGAGGACACCGAATGAGCAGTGACAAGGTCCGAATCGCCGTTGTCGGCGCGGCAGGCGCCTTCGGCATGAAGCACCTCGACGGCCTGGCCAACATCCCCGACGCAGAGGTGACGGTCGTCAGCGGCACCAAGCCCGAGGCCACGCAGGCCGTCGCCGAAAAGTACGGGGTTGCGAACGCCGTCGTCGGTTACGACGCCGTCCTCGAGCGCGATGACGTGGATGCCGTCATCCTCGCCACCCCCACCGGGATGCACGCGTCGCAGACGCAGGCAGCGCTCGCCGCAGGTAAGCACGTGCAGGTCGAGATTCCGCTGGCCGATTCACTTGCGGATGCCGAAGCCACCCTCGCCGCCGCCGAGGCATCCGATCGCGTCACCATGGTGGGACACACCCGCCGGTTCAATCCGTCGCACCAGTGGATCCACCAGCGCATCCAGAGCGACCAGTTCCACATCCAGCAGATGGATGTGCAGACCTACTTCTTCCGTCGCACCAACACGAACGCGAAGGGCGAGCCGCGGTCGTGGACCGACCACCTGCTGTGGCACCACGCCGCCCACACCGTCGACCTGTTCGCCTACCAGGCGGGGCGCATCGTCCAGGCCAATGCGATTCAGGGTCCCATCCACCCGGAGCTCGGGATCGCGATGGACATGTCGATCCAGCTCAAGGCTGAGACCGGCGCGATCTGCACCCTCTCGCTCTCGTTCAACAACGAGGGACCGTTCGGCACGTTCTTCCGCTACATCGGCGACACCGGCACCTACATCGCCCGCTACGACGACCTCGTGAACGGCAAGGAAGAGCCGATCGACGTGTCGCAGGTCGCGGTCAGCATGAACGGCATCGAACTGCAGGACCGCGAGTTCGTGGCTGCGATCCGCGAGGGACGCGAACCCAATTCGTCGGTGCGGCAGGTCTTCGACTGCTACCGCGTGCTCGGGATGCTGGAGGAGCAGCTCGCATGAACCTGCCCCGGTACGGGCTCGGATGCATGTCACTCAGTCACGCGTACGGGGTGGCGCCGCAGCCCGAGGAGGGCCTGCGGTTGTTGCAGACCGCGCTCGATGAAGGCGTCACGTTCTTCGACACCGCCACCCTGTACGGGGGCGGCCGCAACGAAGAACTCGTCGGCAAGGCCATTGCGGGCCGACGGGACGAGATCATCCTTGCCAGCAAGGGTGGGATGGCGATCGTCGACGGTTCACGCGTCATCGATGGTCGCCCTGAGACGCTGCGGGCGCAGGTGGATGCGTCGCTTCGCCGACTGGACGTCGACCACATCGACCTCTACTACCTGCACCGCTGGGACAAGTCGGTGCCGATCGCCGATAGCGTCGCGGCGCTCGCCGAAGCCGTTGATGCCGGCAAGATCGGTGCGATCGGACTCTCGGAGGTCTCGGTGGCGCGACTCCGGGAAGCGCAGCAGGTCGCGCCCATCGCCGCGGTGCAGAACGAATACTCCCTGTGGAGCCGGAATGCGGAGCTGGGCATGCTCGAGGCGACGAAATCCGACGGCATCGCACTCGTGGCGTTCTCGCCGGTCGCGCGGGGGTTCCTCGCCGATGCCGTCCACAACCCCGAGGAGCTCGTGGCCAAAGACATCCGCCGCGGGATGCCGCGGTTCCAGTCGCCGCACTGGGAAGCCAATGCAGCGCTGCTGCCGGCATGGCGCGCCCTCGCTGCTGAGGCAGGGGTCAGCCCGGCCCAGCTCGCGCTCGCGTGGCTGTCGTCTCGAGGTGAGCATGTCGTGCCGATTCCCGGGACGACGAACATCGACCACCTGCGCGAGATCATCGCCGCTGCGCAGCTCGAGGTCACGCCCGACATTCTGGAGCGCGCCGGCGAGCTCATCGGCACTGAAACCGTGTCGGGTCCCCGGTACCCGGCGAACAACGCTGTCGAGGTCGACACCGAGACTTTCGAGGATGCCGCGTGAAGGCCATTTCGTCGATGGCGACGCGGCTGCTGCTTGCCGACCTCATGGCGGCCGCCGACGATGCCGGGCTCGGGCACGTCGAGATCGAGTCGGTCGGTGGAGTCGACGCGGCTGACCGGGTCGCCGCCGGCGAAGAGTTCGACCTCGTCTTCCTTGCCGACGGTGCGCTAGCGAAGCTCGCCGCCGGCGGACACGTCGTGGCGGCATCCGTGGCGCCCCTCGTGCTGTCGCAGGTGGCAGTGGGCGCTCCGTCGGGCACTGACGCTCCGGCGACCGCGGTCTCCGATCCCGCATTCCCGGATGCCGCCGCTGTGCGGGAGGCGATTCGGGAGGCGAGGAAGATCGGGTACTCCACGGGGCCGAGCGGTACAGCGCTGGTGTCGATGATTGAGGACTGGGGCTTGAGCGCGGAAGTCGGTGATCGGCTGGTCCAGGCGAGGCCCGGCATCCCTGTCGCGCGCCTTCTCGCCGATGGCGACGTCGATCTCGGCTTTCAGCAGCTGAGTGAGCTCGTCGGCAGCCCGGGTGTCAGTGTGCTGGGCGTTTTGCCCCAGGACTGCGCGATCGACACCGTGTTCTCGGGTGCGATTGCCGCGACGTCGTCGGAGCCGGAGGGCGCGGCCGCAATCCTCGCCTTCCTGCGCACCGACGCTGCTCGCGACATCGCGCGCTCGCGCCACTTCGCGCCACCGCCCGCGCCGTAGCGCGCTGGCGGCGTCTTTCAGCTGGGCGCCCCGGCGATAAGAGCGCGGGCAACCCGGTCGCCGGAAACCAGCGCGCCCTGAATCGACGCGGTGTCGCGGTGATCGCCCGCGATGTAGACGCGTTCCGAGAGTTGCGCGCGCGTGACGGTTCGCAGCGGCACTGACTGCGCCGGCAGCGCGTGCGGGATGTCATCGCGTCGCAACAAGCGCCAGTCAGTGGCATCCGTACCCCAGATCTGAGAGGCGTGCCGCCGTACCTGCGCCTCGGTCGGAGAATCGAAGGAACCTCGGTGTGTCGCCGGCGGCAGCAGGCAGGTCGCCTGGACGAGGTGCATGCCCTTCGGCGCATACGAGGGCACGGCGTGCGACATCACCGCCGTGTTCACGACCGGTCCGGCGCGCGTGCCGTCCACCGCGATCATGCCGGATGCCGACGGCGCGGCGTCCGTCGCGAACCACCACGTCTGCAGGCCGCGGGTCCTCGGCACGGGAATCGGCGCGAGTCCTGATGCCGCCTCCGGTCCGACGGCGACGATCACCGCGTCAGCGCTCACCGGGTCTGCCCCGGCAACAGCGACCTCGACGCCCGCGGCAGTCTCACGGAGGGCGGTCACGCGACGCTGCACGGCGATTTCGGCGCCGAGCGTCCGGGCGTAGGCGGCGAGCTGTTCGGGAAGGGCCTGGATGCCGCGCTCGGGCAGGCCCGGGCGGCCCAGCGCGAACATGCGAATCAGCAGCCGAACGAAGGCGTCGGAGGTCTCGAAGCTCCCGTCAGCGATGACGCCGGAAAGGAACGGCTCGAGCACCGCGGTTCTCAGCGGGCCGGTCAGTCCGGCACGATCCCACGCCTCATGCACCGGCAGATCGCGGCCGGCGGCGGCTTGGCGGATCACGCGCCGGGGAGCGCTGAGCGCCGTTGCGGCCCAACGCACCAGTCCGGCAACGTCCCGTGGCGCGAGAAGACCACTGCGAAGTGTCGCGGCGAGAATCGACGGATGCCGGCGCGGATCTGCCAGCGTCGCGAGGCCGCGCTCGCGCCGCACCTGCACCCCGACGGGGAACGGCTTCAGGCGTAGCGCCTGAATGTCCACCCAGCGCCGCACCGCGGGATAGGCGGGATTGAGCACTTGGAACCCGCGATCAAGCAGAAAGCCGTCGACGGCGTCAGTGCGCTGCCGGCCACCGACGGTGTCTGCAGCCTCGAGAACGACAACGTCGCGTCCGGCGTGTCCGAGCGTGATCGCTGCCCGAAGTCCTGCCAGCCCGGCACCGACAACGACCACATCATGCTGCGGCGTTCGTGCCATGACTGTCCTCCGGGCTCAGTACTACGACGCTACGGTGCCACGAGTCCCGCGGAACCCATGATCTTCTCGGGCCGCAGCTCGATCGCCACCCGGCGCGGATTGGGCTGCGGCTGCCGGTACCGCGCCGCATAGAGTTCCACGGCGCGCGCGACGGCATCCGGATCGCGCGACACCGTCGCGTGCCCCGCAATGCTCAGCCACTGAGGGCCCGCGATCTGCGCGACGGTAGCGCGACCATCCCGTTCGATGTTGCGCACCTTCTGGCTACCGTCCATCGTGATGATCCGCACCAGACCGTCTGCGAAGCTGAATCCGACCGCGACGACGTGGAGGAGCCCGGAGGGCGCGAGCGTCGACAGTGTTGCGAGGTGGTAGTCCGAGACGAAGCGCTGCCCGTCGTGGGTGAGAGCCGTGGCCATGCCCTCGATCCTGCCGCACCAGCGTCGACAGAGCGCGCCACATCGTGTGAGACTCGGGGCACCATGCCTCCGAATCCCGACGATCTTCGCGATCTCGCGCTCCTGCGCCGCGTCCGGGACCGCATCGACCGCGAGTACGCCGCGCCCCTGGGTGTCGAGGAACTCGCCCGGGGCGCCCACATGTCAGCGGGGCACCTGAGCCGAAAGTTCAAGGCGGCCTTCGGTGAGAGCCCGTACTCGTACCTCATGACCCGCCGGATCGAGCGCGCCATGACACTGCTGCGACGGGGAGATCTCAGCGTCACCGAGGTGTCGCTGGCGGTGGGTTGCGCGTCCCTCGGCACCTTCAGCACCCGGTTCACCGAGCTCGTCGGAATGCCGCCGAGTGCTTATCGGGCGCTCGCCGAACATGACGCGGCGGGCCTGATTCCCTGTGTCGCGAAACAGGTCACGCGGCCGATCCGGCGCTGACCGCAGCATCCCAGCGCTGAAGCGCGCGCAGCGCGAGAAACGTCACCCACTTCGACGGTTCACCCGGTTCGACGTCCAGGGGGAACCACACTGCGCCCTCGAGTTTGTCGCCTTGCAGCCATCTGCCGTCGGGCTGCCGCGCGTCCCGAACTCTGTCGATGGTCTCGGCAATGCGGAGGTCGGGTCGAACGCCGTCGTGAGCGGCAGCCTCGGAGAAGTAGTCGACGGCCTTCAGCGCCGTATGCGGGTGCCGGTAGGGGTACATCAGCAGATCCGCCCACGTCCCCACCGGCTCGCCCGTCGACAGGCGGTAGCGCAAGCGGCGCTCGAGCAGATACTCCTCCCCGCGATGACGGACCTTCGCCAGGGTGTCATCGCCCGTGAGTTGCTCATACGCCAGGATGCCGCGCACCGGTCCACGGCTGGCCTGGTCCCTCGCCCGTATACCCCGCCGGAAAGTAGGCGCCCCCAGCCCACTGGCCATCGGCATCCTGCAGCGCGAGCAGCCGCGCGGCGTCGCCTTCATGCGCCATGCTCGCCCGCGTCGCCTGCCACACCTCTTCGGGCGCACCCGTCAGATCGCGCTGCACCTGCCACCGCAGTGTGGGGTCGGAATCCAACAGCCACTGCTCGAGCTCGTCACGGTCCATGCCCGAAGGGTAAGTCACGCCGCCGACACGCGACAGTGGGTCGCGGGCGCCCCTATCGGTCACGAATCGAGAAGCGCACACCGGATGCGGCCACTACCGTGACGGGTATGCAGACCACTATTCACTCGAGCTTTCTTCCTCATCTCGAGCCCGAGCAGTCGCTCGCCTTCTACCGCGACGTTCTCGGGTACGAGGTGCGGCTGGATGTCGGGTACGAGGACCTGCGCTGGATCACGGTCGGTCCGGCAGGCCAGCCCGACACCGCGATCGTGCTGCATCCGCCGGCCGCTACCCCCGGACTGACCGACCAGGAGCGCACGACACTGCTGGAGCTGATCGCGAAGGGCTCGTACTTCGGGATCAACCTGGCAACCCGCGACCTCGACGCAACCTTCGCGGCTCTCGAGGCCGCCGGTGCCGAGATCGTGCAGGAGCCGATCGATCAGGACTACGGCGTGCGGGACTGCGCGGTGCGCGACCCCGCCGGCAACCTCATCCGCATTCAGCAGCTCACCGACTGACGCGTCGCACTCCCGGGCTGTAGATCACGCGAAGGCTGCCTCGACCGCCGCCTCGATGTGCAGGCGGGCGGTCGGGAACACCGGGACGGGGCAGTCCTCCCCCGTTACGAGCAGTTCGATCTCGGTGCAGCCCAGGATGATTCCCTCAGCACCATCGGCGACCAGGCCCTCGATGATCCGGCGGTACGAAGCGCGGGACTCGTCGCTGACAATGCCCATGGCGAGCTCGTCGAAGATCACGCGGTGCACGAGTTCGCGGTCCCTATCACCGGGGATGACGACGTCCAAGCGGTGTTCGGCCAGGCGTTCCCGGTAGAAGGTCTGCTCCATCGTGAATGCCGTGCCCAAGAGCCCGACCCGAGACAGTCCGGCGGCGCGGACCGCAACTGCAGCGGCATCCGCGATGTGCAGCAGCGGAACATCGATCGCCGCAGAGACCTCTGGTGCGACCTTGTGCATCGTGTTGGTGCAGATGAGCACCATCTCGGCGCCGGCATCCTGCAACCCGCGCGCGTGAGTCGCGAGAAGGTCGGCCGCATCGCCCCACCGATCCTCGCGTTGCATCAGGCCGATCTCGGCGAAGTCGACGGAGTCAAGCAGGATCTTCGCGGAGTGCAGCCCGCCCATCCGATCGCGCACCGTCTGGTTCGCGATGCGGTAGTACTCCGCGGTGGATTCCCAGCTCATGCCGCCCAGCAGGCCGATGGTTTTCATGCTTCAACAAGACCACCGCGCGATACTTCAGCACAACGGCATACTTGTATGAAGAAACCAAAGCAGTGCTAATGAATGGGGTGACATGGAACCGCACGAGACGCACGCCGACCTGGATGCGCCGCGCGCCCTGCCGGCGCTCGACCCCCGCAGCATCCTGATCTTCCGCGAGGTCGGACGCACCGGATCACTCACCGGCGCTGCTCAGGTGCTCGGCTGGACGCAGCCGGCGGTCAGCCAACACGTCCGGCGCCTCGAAGCGGTCGCCGGCGTTCCCCTCCTTGCGCGGGAGGGCCGCGGGGTGGTCGTGACGGATGCCGGACGCGCCCTGCTGCGTCACGCCGACGCCCTCGCTGCAGCTCTGCATGACGCCGAGCACGAGCTCGCCGACCACGCTCACCTGCGCGCGGGCCGCGTGAGGATCGCATCCTTCCCTTCGGCCAGCGCCACGATCGCGGCGCGTGCGGTCAGCGACCTGGCCGAGAGGTTTCCGGGGATCGATCTGCGGCTGGAGCAGCTCGAACCACCCGAGGCCCTCCGCGCGCTCGAGGAGGGGGCGTGCGATATCGCCATCGTCTTCGAGTACGACGATGGACACGTCTCGGTTCCGGCCGACGCTGATCGCACCCCCCTCGGGGTTGATCCACTCCAGATCGTCCTTCCCCCCGGGCATCCGCTGACGGCGCGGTCCGAGATCCGGCTCGACGATCTTGCCGACGAACAGTGGGTGACCGGATGCATCAGCTGCCGCAAACACCTGTTGACCTCGACCTCGGCTGCGGGGTTCACTCCCGACATCCGTCACAGCACTGATGACTACGTCGTCGTGCAGGCACTGGTCGCCACGCGCATGGCAGTCGCCGTCCTTCCCTCCCTCGCCCTTCGTGCGAGCCGAAACCCCGACGTGACCGTGCATCCGCTCGCCGACCATGCTCCGCGCCGTGTCTCGGCCATCACGCGGCGCAGTGCTCGGTCAGTGCCGTCGGTGGGCGCCGCGCTCGCTGCAATACAGCGGGCAGCCCAGGCCCTGGAAAGGGTCTGACCTCGGCATCCGACCCCGCTTCCCCGTGCCCGCGGAAGAATGGGCCCATGGATGCCGCACCGCGCCCGCTGACCGAAATGCCCGACCCGCAGTACGTCATGGTGGGCGAGGGGTACCGCATCGCCACGTACTCGTGGGGCGATCCCGACGCCGAGACTGTGCTCGCGGTCCACGGGTTCTCGTCGAGCTGCCGCGACAACTGGGTGAACACCGGCTGGGTCCGCGACCTCACTCGCGCCGGATTCCGCGTTCTCGGCGTGGATCAGCGCGGACACGGTGCGAGCGACAAGCCGCACGATCCTCGCGCGTACGAGATGCCCGCGTTCATCGACGACCTCGCAACAGTGCTCGACACGTACCTGATCGACTCCGCGCGCTACCTCGGCTATTCGCTCGGCGCTCGGGTTGGATGGCAGCTCGCTGTCGACCGCCCGCAGCTGGTGAGCCGTGCAGTTCTCGGCGGCATCCCCGACGGCACGCCGCTGGCACGCCTCCAGCTCGACCAGGCGAAGGCGTATGTCGCCGACGGCACTCCGGTGACCGACAAGGTCACCAACAACTACGTGACCCTGGCCGAGCGAGTCCCGGGCAACGATCTGACAGCTCTCGTCGCGCTCGCCGAGGGAATGCGTTTCGGTGAGGACGGCGACCCCGACCCCGACCGGCCTCCGCAACAGCCCGTGCTGTTTGCGACCGGCAGCGAAGACGCGATTCTTCCGCGGTCGCGGCGCCTTGCCGAGGCGACTCCGAACGGCACGTTCGTCGAGATCCCCGACCGGCACCACTTCAACACCCCAGGGTCCCGCGACTTCCGGGCCGCCGGCGTCGAGTTCTTCGCCACGAGTGATTGACTGAGCGCGTGAGCGAGCTTCTCGCGCAGTGGCAGATGATCCCCTTCGAGCACGAGGGGGTACGCCACGACGTCTACTACCGGGGCGACGGGCCGGGAGTCATCCTGGTCCCCGAGTTACCGGGAGCCACCCCCGAGGTGATCGCTCTCGGGGAGCGCCTGGTTGCGGCCGGTTTTCGGGTCGCGATGCCGTCGGTGATCGGCACGCCGGAGCGTCCCATCAGCGGCGGATACATCGCGGGCTCGGCGCTTCGTATGTGCGTCTCGCGGGAGTTCGCGGCCTTCGCGCGCCGCGCCGACCGGCCGATCGCCCATTATCTGCGGGCACTCGCCCGCCAACTGCATGCCGAATGCGGCGGGCCCGGTGTGGGCGTGATCGGGATGTGCTTCTCGGGCGGATTCGCGCTCGCCGCAGCAGCTGACGAGAGCGTGCTGGCCCCGGTGCTTTCGCAGCCGGCGATGCCGCCGCCGATCGGGGCAGGTAAGTCGGCGACGGGTCTGAGCGTTATCGAGGAGGCGGCGGTCAGCCGTCGCGCCGCGGACGGCCTGTGTGCGCTCGGGCTTCGATTCACACAGGACCGCAGCGTGCCACCGGAGCGCTTTGCCGCATTCGAGCGTCTGCTCGGCGACGGATGGCGCGCCTTCGAGATCGATTCGTCACCGGGCAATCCCGACGGCATCCCGGCGAACGCGCACTCGGTACTGACGGATGCCTCGGCAGACGTCCCCGCCCACCCGACCCATCGCGCGAACGAACTCCTGGTCGACTTCCTGCGCGAGCGCCTGACCGGTTAAGGCGTCGAGCCCTCAGATCGCGAGGTCGGCATCCTCCACCAATACCAAACGAGCCAGCACGCGCCGAACGAGCCGGCAGTGCGGGCTGGCTCAGCGGGATCGGGCTTGTTCGCGGGGGTTCGACGGGCGTCAGCCGCCTCCCGCGGGGCGGCGCATCGGTACGTGCGGGATGTCGTCCTCCGAGAACGCCGGACCCGATACCTCGAACCCGAAACGCGCGTACCAGTCGGCGAGCTGAGATTGTGCGTCGAGCACGATCGGCACCCCGGGTTCCCGCTCCTCGCATCGAGCGACGGCGCGACGCATGAGCTCTGCCGCGATGCCGCGCCCGCGGGCTGCGGCGTCAGTGGCAACCCGCCCGATGCGCATCTCGGTCGGGTCCACGAGGATGCGCAGGGTGGACAGCACCTCATCGCCGTCGCTCGCCCACATCAGCTCCGCGCCGGGCTCGATGTCGCGGCCGTCGAGTTCCGGGTAGGCCGCGCGCTGCTCGACCACGAACACGCGAAGCCGAAGCCACAGCATCCGGTACAGCGTCTCGGGCGGAACATCCGTGGCCGCAGCGCAGTGGTAGGAGACGGGCATGGCCATACCCTAGAGCCTCCCGCAGGATGCGCCGCGGCCCGCACGTCGGCGGCGGGTGGCAGAGTGGATGCATGCAGCAGCGCCCCCTCGGAAGAACTGGCCGTCTCGTCTCGGCAATCGGCCTCGGTACGTGGCAGCTTGGCGCCGACTGGGGCGCGGTCGACGAGGATGACGCGCTGGCGGTGCTCGCAGCATCCGCCGACGCCGGCGTGACGCTCTTCGACACCGCGGACGTGTACGGAGACGGCCGGTCGGAGAAGCTCATCGGCCGCTTCCTCGCGTCGCGACCCGATCACGGCATCACCGTGGCGACGAAGATGGGACGCCGCGTCGACCAACTGCGCGAGAACTACACCGAAGAAGCCTTCCGGGGCTGGACCGAGCGCTCCCGTGAGAACCTCGGCGTCGACACCCTCGACCTCGTGCAGCTGCACTGTCCGCCTACCGACGTCATCGCTGCCGACGACCTCTTCGATGCGCTCGACCGGCTCGTCGAAGACGGCCTCATCGCCGCTTACGGCGTATCGGTGGAGACGTGCGAGCAGGCGCTCGCCGCCATTGCGCGCCCGGGCGTGACAAACGTGCAGATCATCTTCAATCCCTTCCGACTCAAGCCGCTCGACGAGGTGCTCCCGGCAGCAGCCGCCGCCCAGGTCGCGATCTTCGCGCGGGTGCCGCTGGCCTCCGGGCTGCTCTCGGGCAAGTACACGACGGCCACGACATTCGCCAGCGATGACCACCGCTCGTACAACCGTCACGGCGAGGCGTTCGACCGCGGCGAGACGTTCTCGGGCGTCGACTTCGAGGTCGGGATCGCCGCGGCATCCGAGCTGGCTGCCGCGCTGCCCGAGGGAGTCTCACTTCCCGCAGCGAGCCTGGCCTGGATCGCCGCCCAGCCCGGCATCACCTCTGTGATCCCCGGCGCACGGACGCCTCAGCAGGCTGAGGCCAACGCTGCCGCAGGGGCTCTGCTCGAGCCCGGCGCGTTCGATCTCGAAGGGTTCGACGCGGCGGTTCACGGGGTTTACGACCGTCACCTGCGCGACGAGATCCACCCCCTGTGGTGACCCAGCGCCCCCGTCGGTGCATGGCCGCGGGGTGAGCGCGAAGCCCGGGCCCGCCGATCAGGCACGCCGCGACGAATAGACTTGAGTGTTGTGACCAGCGCTGCACCCCTCCGCACCCTCGAGGTGAGGCATCTTCAGTTGGCGCGAGCCTTCTTCGCCGCGCTGGCGGCTGTCATGATCACCTTCTCCCCCGATCATTCCGCTGCCGTCGGCCTCGCCGTGTTCAGTGGCTTCGCGATCGCGACGGGTCTGGTGTGGTTCGCCGCGGTGTGGCTGATCTTCCCGAAGGGCGACCGGTGGGCAGCGGTGCTGCTCGGCATTCTCGCTCTCCTCGCCGGAATGGCAACCGGGATGCCGGGCCTTCGAACCGACACGATGTTCTTCGTCGCCGTGATCGCTTGGGCTGTGCTCAGCGGCATCGTCGAACTCGTCGCGGGTATCCGAGCGCGACGGATGACACACCTGCCGCGCTCGCAGAGTCGCGACGCGATCTTCGTCGGTGCCCTGGGCATCCTGCTCGGACTGGGGCTCGTCGCGGTGCCGGTGCAGTACGCCCTCACCTACACGATCGAAGAAGCAGGACAGACTTTCACCCTGACCGGAATCACCATCGCCGTCGGCATTTTCGGTGGTTACGCCGCGATCGTCGCCGTGTACCTCGGAATTGCTGCGTTCTCGCCGCGCCAGACGGATGCCGAGGCCGCGGCGGCGGTCACCGAAGCGACGGCCGAGAGGAAGCCATGACCGACAAGCCCTCGCGCCGGGAGATCATGCGCCCCGTTCAGCTCTTGGGGCTCGCCTTCGCTGCGGCCCTCTTCGCGGGAATCGTGACGCTCGTCTCGATGGGGTTCTTCCAGCAGATTCCCGCCGAAGACGTGCAGAACGCTTTGGTCGTTGCGCTCATCGTCGCGGGAGTGACCTTTGTGGTCACCCTCGTCGCGCTCGCACTCCTGCTGCTGGCGATCGACCCCGCGCAGGTGACCAAGACCATTGATCGACCCGTGCTGCTGGACGACGAGCCCGACGGCGACGCGGCATCGGCGACCGCGCCCGATGACCGCGAGGCCGGCGGCTCCTCAGCACCAACCGCCTAAAGCTCAGCCGGGGCTCACTCGATCTCGGAGACGAGGTCCGATGCGAGACCCGTATACGAGGCGGGCGTGAGGGCGAGCAGGCGCTCCTTCGCGGCATCCCCGATGTCGAGACCGCGCACGAACTCCGCGAGCTCGGCGACGCCAACGCGCCGCCCCCGTGTGAGGTCCTTCAGCAGCGCGTAGGGGTCGCTGATCTGCGAGCGTCCGGCCACGATCTCAGCGCGCACCACGGTCTGGATCGCCTCGGCCAGGACCTCCCAGTTACCCTCGAGGTCGGCATCCAGCGCGGCTTGCGCGAGCGAGATCTCGGTGAGTCCCCGGGCGAGGTTGTCGAGCGCGAGCAGCGAGTGCCCCAGGGCGACGCCGATATTGCGCTGCGTCGTGGAATCGGTGAGGTCCCGCTGCAGCCGCGAGGTGACGAGTGTTTGCGCCAGCGTGGCCAGCAGTCCACCCGAGATCTCGAGGTTCGCCTCGGCGTTCTCGAAGCGGATCGGGTTGATCTTGTGCGGCATCGTCGACGAGCCGGTCGCGCCGGCCACCGGGATCTGCGAGAAGTACCCGAGCGAGATGTAGGTCCAGACATCGGTCGCGAGATTGTGCAGGATGCCGCCCGCGTGCCGGATCCGGTCGTAAAGCTCGACCTGCCAGTCGTGCGACTCGATCTGGGTCGTCAGGACGTTGAACCCGATCCCGAGCGACTCGATGAACTCGCGCGAGAGGGCCGGCCAGTCGGTGTCGGGCTCAGCGGCGAGGTGGGCTGACCAGGTTCCGGTGGCGCCCGAGAACTTCGCGAGGAACTCGGATGCCGCGATCTGCCGCTCGACCCGCTCGAGTCGCCACACGAAGACGGCGAGCTCCTTGCCCATCGTTGTGGGGGTCGCCGGCTGCCCATGGGTGCGCGAGAGCATGGGAGCGTCCCGGTGCTCGTGGGCGAGGGCGGCGAGCCGGTCGATCACGACGCGGAGTCGGGGCAGCCAGACCTGGACGACGGCGCGCTGCACCGTGAGTGCGTAGGAGGCCGAGTTGATGTCCTCGCTCGTGCACGCGAAGTGGGTCAGTTCGGCGATCTGCTCGAGTCCGAGCTCGCTGAGCCGGTCGCGAACGAGGTACTCGACGGCCTTCACGTCGTGGCGGGTCACTGACTCTTTCTCGGCGAGCCACGCGATCTCGTCGGCGCCGAAGCCGCGGTACAGCGCGCGAAGGCGCTCCTT
Organism: Microbacterium sp. UBA837; assembly: GCF_002296025.1. Classification (NCBI taxonomy): domain Bacteria; kingdom Bacillati; phylum Actinomycetota; class Actinomycetes; order Micrococcales; family Microbacteriaceae; genus Microbacterium; species Microbacterium sp. UBA837. The sequence continues at coordinate 4,950 of NZ_DBHD01000055.1, read as the reverse complement.
CTGCGTCTCCTCGAGCGGTGCTGTGCCGAACAGGGAACGGTCGGTGAGGGCGATCAGCCACTCGACCTCGACCTCGACGCGGGCACGGTTGAGGCCGGCCTCCGAGAGATAGTCGCTCAGGGGTGCCACCGCGGCGCGGTACCGTCCGTCGAGGGGACTCAGCGGCTGATCGCCGAACGAGCTGGCGTCGTGCTCACGGGGCAGGGAGGTCACGGTACTCCTGTCGGATCTGCGGTCCGGGCTCCCGTCGCGCCGGGCGATGATCGCCTCAGGGCGCGGGGCGAAGCGCCGGCTCCAGCTGGCGGAAGAGTGCGCGGCTGGCGTTCTCGATCATACCGAGCACCTCGTCGAACATCGCCTCGTCGGCGTAGTACGGGTCGGGCACATCGAGGGTCGGGGCCCCGGCATCGAACGACATGAGCAGAGAGATCTTGTCGGCATCCGCGTCCGAGTGTGCCCAGCCGCGCAGGATCCGCTCATGGCTGCGATCGAGGGCAAGCACCAGGTCGCTGCGAGCGAAATCGGCCCTGCCGAACTGCCGTGCGCGATGGCGCGCGCCGTCGTAGCCGCGCCGGGCCAGCGCCTCAATGGTGCGTTCGTCGGCGCGCTCGCCGACATGCCAGTCTCCCGTGCCGGCGCTGGTGGAGAGCACGCGGTCGCCGACGCCCGCACTGTCGGCCAGGGCGCGGAACACGACCTCGGCCATGGGAGACCGGCAGATGTTGCCGGTGCAGACGAAGACGACGCGAAACGGCTCGACGGCGTTCGCAGTCATGCGTTCATTCATACCCCTCCTGCCCGGCGATCGCATCAGTTCGTCGCCTCCTCCCCGGTTTCGCCGGGGGCCGAACCGTCGACAATACGTGACGGATGCCGCATCCCGCGCCCCGAGGGTCAGCGACCGTGGACGAATGGATGAGCTGTGTGCGTCACCGGCGGCCGGTGCCGTGCGGGCACAGCTCGCGGCGCTCGCGTCGTGGGCTGACGACCTCGCTGCCGACGCCGAGGCGATCGCGCGGGTCAGTGGCTGGGAGACGCCGGCCGTCGCCGAGTTCCAGACCGAGATGGCGGAGCTTGTGGCCGCGCTGCGCGGCCTGCGAGAGCGCGCCCTCGATCTGCGCGCCGACGTCGGAGCGCCGCATCCGTGGTCCATCGCGGGCGGGTACCCCGGCTTCGGTCTGGCCGGAGCTGGGGCGTGAGCGATCTGGAGATCCGCAGCGGCGGTGCGATCGCCGTCGACACCGAGCTGTTGCGAGCGGTTGCCGGGCGGCTGCGCGAGTTCGGCATCCGTCTGGGCGAATTCGCGGACCGGGCGCGCTGGGTGGCAACGGATGCCGCAGCCACCGCGACCCGGTTCGGCATTGACCTCGAGGCGCGGTGGCTCGCAAGCGGCGCTGACCGGGCTGCGGAGCAACCGGCGGCGCTCGCGGCAGCCCTCGACGGGCTCGCTGCAGCGTATGAGCTCATCGAACTGCGGGCGCAGCACGCGGCAGCGGCCGCCGCCGGTGATGCCGATGCGGCGCGAGCGATCGAGTCGCGGATGGCGTTGCTTGAGCAGGAGTACCCGGACGCCGCGCGCGCTGCCGACACCGCGGTGCGCGGGTGGCGCAGCGGCGGGCCGATCGAGATGGCCCGCCAGGCTGCGGCTGCGACGTGGTGGATTCCCGGGATGGCCCTTCCCCTGGCCGTCGGCACCGGCGTGCTCTGGGGCGGGGTGGCGCTCGCGGGTTTCGGTCGGATGTCGCGGGCGCCGGTCTCGCCGGGCGCTCCGGCGGCGGATGCCGCGGCCACGGCGCCCTCGACATCAGTGCCCGGGCATCGCGGCGGGACCCGGCACCCGCCCACGGCACCTCCAGCCACGCCGCCCGGAGCCCCTACCGCGCCGACTACCGTGCGCGCAGTAGCTCCAACCCCCTCATCAGCGTTGGCATCGGGGCCGTTGACGGGTTTGGCGGATGCCGCCCGCCGCGTGCCCGGCGCCGCTGAGGCCCGGGTGCGCGTCGAGCGTTACGCGATGCCCGGCGGCGGGTCGCAGGCGGCCGTCTACATCGCCGGGACACAGACCATCTCCGGCGGTTCGGGCGACCCGTTCGACATGCGCTCGAACCTCGAGCTGTACGGGGGTGAGAGATCGGCGTCCCTCGAGTCCGTCGAACTCGCCCTCCGCGAGGCAGGCGTGGCTCCCGGCGAGCCGGTCCACGTCTTCGGCCACTCGCAGGGAGCGATGCTCGCTTCTGCTCTCGCGATGGAGGGCACCTACGACGTGCAGACCCTCGTCACCTACGGCTCACCCGTCGAGGCAGCAGTGCCCGACAGCGTGCTCAGCGTCGGCATCCGTCACACCGACGATCCCGTCGCGGGGCTCGCCGGCGGCGGTCACGCCGAGACGGTGGGCGCGCCGGGAAGTTTCGTTGCGGAGCGGGTGGCCGACCCGACAGGCGGCGTGCAAGACCTGACCCTGGCAGCGCACGGCATCGAGCGGTACGCCGAGACGGCGGCGATGGTGGATGCCTCGAGTGACCCCCGCACTGCGGCGCTGCGGGAACTGTGGCGTGACCTCGGGTCGGCCGAGAGCGTGACCGTCACCGAATACGCCGCCGATCGAGGCGACAACTGAGGCCGACTCAGTCGTTGTTGCGGCGGGGACGAAGGAGGATCCCGATGAACCAGTTGATGATCGAGATCAGAAGGGCCGCGACCACACCCCACCAGAAGTCCTCGACTCGCAGACCCCAGTCCCACCACTGCGTGAACCAGGCGGTCAGCCACAGCAGGAAGCCGTTGATCACCAGCGAGATGAGCCCGAGCGTCAGGATGTAGATCGGGAAGGCGAGCACCTTGATTACCGTGCCGATGATGGTGTTCACAAGCGCGAAGATGAGCGCCACCAGCAGCAGCGTCAGCACCAACTGCAGCGTCTCCCCCGGTGCGAACGGGATGACAGTGACCCCGAGGGCAGGGATCAGGGTAACGATCCAGATCGAGAACGCGTTCACGACGATGCGGACGAGGAAACTCATGCCCGCAGTCTTTCACGAGGGTGCAGACAGGTAACAGCCCGGTCGCGCACTCGGGCCGGTCCTGAAACCGCCCCGGTCCTAAACTCATGGAGTGACCGAACCCCACCCGATCCCCGTTCGCGTACGCCCCGCGATCGCGGCGCTGCCCCCCTACAAGCAGGGCCGACAGGCGGCGCCAGACGCGTTCAAGCTCTCGAGCAACGAGAACCCGTACGACCCGCTCCCTGGCGTGATCGACGCGATGCGCGCGGTAACAGCGGTCAACCGCTACCCCGACGCGAGCGCTGCGCGGCTGCGGGATCGGATCGCCGCCGACTACGGTGTGAGCCCCGACGCCGTGCACATCGGCGCCGGAAGCGTCTCGCTCATCGCGCAACTCATCTCGGCGACCGCAGGTCCCGGCGACGAGGTGATCTACGCGTGGCGCTCTTTCGAGGCCTACCCGTCGCTGGTCGAGGTGTCGGGCGCGGCATCCGTGCGTGTGCCGCTCACCGCCGACGCGCGCCACGATCTCGCTGCGATGGCGGATGCTGTCACCGACCGCACCCGCACGATCCTGGTGTGCAGCCCCAACAACCCCACCGGTCCGGTGGTCACGCAATCCGAGTTCGATGACTTCGTCGCCCGGGTCCCCCGCGACGTGCTGATCGTGCTCGACGAGGCGTACGCGGAGTTCGTCACGGCCCCGGATGCCGTCGACGGCGTGCGGGTGCTGCAGGCCGGGCATCCGAATGTCGTCGTGCTGCGCACCTTCTCCAAGGCTTACGGTCTCGCGGGACTCCGCGTCGGCTACGGCATCGGTCACCCGCGGGTATTGGATGCCGCGCGCAGCACCGCCATCCCGCTCTCTGTCACCGCCCACGCTGAAGAGGCGGCCCTGGCGAGCCTCGACGCACGCGACGAGCTGCTCGAGCGGGTAGCCGAGATCGCCAAGCGCCGCGACGCGCTCGCGGCAGGCCTGCGGAACCAGGGATGGCGCGTCCCCGAGGCCCAGGGAAACTTCGTGTGGCTTGCCACCGGACCCGACACGCTGGCTGTGGCCGACGCCTTCCATGACGGCGGAATCGTCGTCCGGCCCTTCGCGGGAGAGGGTGTTCGCATATCCGTCGGAGAGCATGAGTCTGTGGACAGAGTGCTACGGATCGCGGGTTCCATTGTAGAGGACCTCCCGGAAGGGCACCCCGCACGCGGGTAGCGTAGGGACCGTGACCCAGCCAGAAGAACCTGAGCTCGTCCGCATCCTCGCCGCTGACGGCTCCCTCGCGCCCAGTCCGGCAGCCGAGCCGTACGGCGAGCTCGTGAACGCGCTCGCCGACTCCGACCTCGAGATGCTGTACCGCGACATGGTCGTCATCCGTGCGATCGACCGGCAGGCAACCAACCTCCAGCGCCAGGGACAGCTCGCACTCTGGCCCCCGAGCCTCGGACAGGAGGCAGCACAGGTCGGTTCGGCCCGCGCCGCCCGCGCGCAGGATCACCTCTTCCCCTCCTATCGCGAGCACGTCGTCACCCGAATCCGGGGCGTGGATCCGATCGGGATCATCAAGCTCATGCGCGGACTCTCGCACGGCGGATGGGACCCGACAGACCCGGCCAACGGCAACACCCACATCTACACGCTGGTGCTCGGGGCCCAGACGCTGCACGCCACGGGCTACGGCATGGGCCTGGTCTTCGACGGACGCTGTGGCACCGGCGACCTAGAGCGTGACGAAGCCGTCATCGTCTACTACGGCGACGGCGCCTCCAGCCAGGGTGATGTGCACGAGGCAATGGTCTTCGCTGCCAGTTACCGCACGCCCGAAGTCTTCTTCCTGCAGAACAATCAGTGGGCCATTTCGGTGCCGGTCGCGACCCAGTCCCGCACGCCGCTCGTGCGGCGCGGAGAGGGGTACGGGATGCCGAGCATCCGCATCGACGGCAACGACGT
>NZ_DBHD01000063.1:0-23682 GCF_002296025.1 Microbacterium sp. UBA837 | reverse complement strand
GCGACAATCCGCTGGATGTCGGGGAGGTGTGGACGTACCGCGACCCGAACACCGGTCAGGTCGCTCTGCTGCTGTTCAGCGATGCCACGAACAAGCCCGCGACGCTTCCGCCAGCGGTCGCGCTGATGCCGCCGGCCAGCCTCATGACGTTCCTCGAGGTGCACCGCGACGAGATCACGACGGTCTTCTTCGACCTCGCAGGCCCGCATCCGATGCAGGCGAGCCCCGTCGACGTGCTGGCAGCGCTCGAGGTCCGTGTCGAGGACTGACGCCGCGGGCTGCTAGAAGCCCGGCTCGTCGTCGGGCCTGCTGCTCGATTCTCGGCGTCGCCCCGGTCGCACGGCGTGGAGACTGAGGTCGCCGAGTGCCCCGCGGAGGTTCTTCGATCCGGCGTCGACCACCGTCCGATAGCCGAGCCGTTCTGCCTCGGCGCGCCGCTGTGCGGCCTGCATCACCGGCCGGACCTCACCTGCCAGACTCAGCTCGCCAATGGCCGCCGTTCCCTTGGCAAGAGCTGTCTCGCTGACGGCGTTGGCCACGGCCACCGCGATCGCGAGGTCTGCCGCGGGCTCGACCAGGCGCACCCCACCGACCGTTGAGACGTACACGTCATGGTCACTGACGACAACGCCAGCGCGGCGTTCGAGCACGGCCAGGACCATCGCCACCCGTGACGCCTCGACGCCGTTGACAATGCGGCGCGGGTTGGGCGCTGAGGTCTTGATCGTCAGAGCCTGGACTTCGACGGGGAGCGCCCGGCGCCCCTCCATCGCAATCGTGACGCATGTGCCCGCGACCGGGTCTCCATGTCCGAGGAAGAGGGCGCTGGGATCGGCGACCTCCTGGATGCCGTCGCCTGTCATATCGAAGCAGCCGACCTCATCGGTGGGCCCGAACCGATTCTTGAGCGCGCGGACGAAGCGCAGCGAACTCTGCCGGTCACCCTCGAAGTGGCAGACGACGTCGACCAGGTGCTCCAGGATGCGGGGCCCGGCGATCGAGCCGTCCTTCGTGACGTGTCCGACGATGATGACGGGCAGGCCTCGGTCCTTCGCCACGCGAATGAGGGTCGACGCGACCTCTCGCACCTGCGACGGGTGGCCCGCCGCGCCTTCGTGCATCGCCGACGAGACCGTCTGCACCGAGTCGACGATCAGGAGGCTTGGCTGCACCTCATCGACGTTGCCGAGGATCGTGGCCAGGTCGGTCTCGCTCGCGAGATACAGCTCGTCGTGCAGGGCCCCCGTGCGTGACGCCCGCAGCCTGACCTGCGCGACCGACTCCTCCGCGCTCGCGTAGAGCACACGGTGACCGGATGCCGCGGAGTGTGCCGCGACATCCAGCAACAGCGTGGACTTGCCGACGCCCGGCTCGCCGGAAAGCAGGATCGCGGCGCCGGGTACGAGCCCACCGCCGAGGACGCGGTCGAACTCGCCGATGCCGGTCGTGCGGCGGGGAGCATCGGATGCCGACACCTGCGTGATCGGCTGAGCTGCACGCTCTGCGCTCGGCGTCGCGGGGGCGAGTGCCCGAACGATCCCGGTCTGTTCGGCGGCTTCGACGACGGTGCCCCACTGCTGGCATTCGCCGCACCGTCCGACCCACTTGGCCGTCGTCCACCCGCACTCGGTGCACCGGAACGGGGCGGTGGTCGTCGGACGCTTGGCCATGCGATCAGGCTAGTCGCGGCATCCGACACCACCGCCCGGGCACGCCCTGCCCTGTGGCTAACTCCTCAAATCCGGCGGTGGCGGGGCTCGGACGGCGGTCGCGGAGCCCCGAAGACGGCAGTCTTGAGGAGTTCGCCACGCGCGCGAGGCATCGGTTACGGATGCCGACGCAGCTATCCCTTCAGTTCTGCTGAAGCATTGCTAGAGTCTGCACATGCTCATCGCAGCCATCGTCATCATCACCCTCGCGCTCGTCTTCTACTCCATCGGCGTGTGGGCGGAGCGCATCCAGCGCACGCTGCGCTGGTGGCACGCGGCGTTCTTCGCACTCGGACTCGCGGCAGACACCACGGGCACACTCCTCATGTCGCAGATCGCCGGCGGCCGCCGGGCCGCGGGCGTTGCGGCGAGTCCGCTCGACACGCTCATGAGCTGGACGGGTCTGGCTGCCATCATCCTCATGGCCATCCACTTGCTGTGGGCGGTCATCGTGCTCATCCGCAATCGTGAACACGAGAAGGCGGTGTTCCATCGCTTCAGCATCGTGGTCTGGGCGATCTGGCTGATCCCCTACATCGCAGGTGCTGCCGCGGCGATGGGCGGCGGCGGGAGCTGATCCGGATCAGCGCAGCGAAGAGGCTACCTCGCGCAGGGCGTCGGCCGACCGGCGCAGCAGCGCGAGCTCGTTCGGCGAGAACGGTGTCTCGCGGATCGGGAACGCGCCGCGGGAGTTCACGATCGAGGGCACGGAGAGAGCGACGCCATCGATCCCGTGGAAGTCCTTCAGCACGGTGCTCACCGGCAGGACCGCGTGCTCATCGCTCAGGATCGCCTCGATGATCCGAGCCGACGACAGCCCGATCGCGTAGTTGGTCGCGCCCTTGCCCTGGATGACCTTGTAGGCGGCATCCCGAACATCGACGGTGATCGCGTCGAGCTCATCGACCGTCATGCGGGGGTGGCCCTCCGACTCCCAGTCGAGGATCGGAACCGTCCCGATCATCGCGTGGGACCACAGCGCGAACTCGGTATCCCCATGTTCGCCGATGATGTGCGCGTGAACGCTCGAGGTCGCCACCCCAGCGCGCTGAGCGAGCTTCCAGCGCAGCCGGGACGTGTCGAGTACGGTTCCCGACGCGAACAGTCGCTCCGGAGGAAGCCCGGTCTCCTCCTGTGCGAGCACCGTCAGCACATCGCACGGGTTGGTCACGATGACGTAGACCGCGTCGGGGGCCACCTCCAGCAGCTGGGGGAGCATCTTTCGCAGGATGCCGGCATTCACGCCCGCAAGCTCGATGCGGCTCTGCCCCGGGTTCTGCTTCGCGCCGGCGGTGATCACGACGACGTGCGAACCCGCGGCTACCGAGATGTCGCTGCCGCCGGTGATGTCGCTCGTGCCGGTGAACAGGGTGCCGTGAGCGAGATCGAGAACCTCGGCATCCACCTTCGCGGTATTGATGTCGTAGAGGGCGACATGGCGGGCTGAGCCGCGGATGAGGGCGGCGTAGGCGGCGCTGGATCCGACGCTGCCGGCGCCGACGACGGTGACTTTCGAGTTCTCGATCACACTCATGAGGGACAGTCTTACAGGTCGGTGTTACGCGCCGGTAGCCGGCTCCGCCCGCTTCTCGACTGGTGCGACGTCGGAGTTCCGGATGCCGAGGAACGACACGATCCCGCCAGCCACCATGAGTCCGGCGGTGACGATCGCGGCGCGGTGGAATCCGTCAAGATCGAGGCTGCCGGCGACGATCGTCGCGAGCGTCGCGATGATGAGAAGCCCGGCGATGCGCGCGATGGCGTTGTTCACGGCGGAGGCGATGCCGGAGCGGGCCGGATCCACCGCGCCGAGGATCGCCGCGGTGAGGGGCGAGACCGTGATGGCAAGCCCAAGTCCAAAGAGGATGAGCCCCGGAAGGAGTTGGAGCCAGTAGTTGACGGGGTCGGTGACCGTGAGAAGCAGCAGCGATCCGCCGGCCATCACGAGCGGTCCGACGGTCATGAAGATCCGCGGCCCGAAGCGGTCGGACAGGGACCCCATCGATGCACTCAGCAGCACCATCATGACGGTGGTCGGCAGGCTCGCAAGCCCCGCGAGAGTCGCCGAGAACCCAGCCTCCTGCTGCAGGTAGACCGTGACGACGAAGCCGTTGAGCGAGAGCGCTGCGTACACGAACAGGGTCGCGATGTTCCCGGTCCAGAAGTTGCGGATGCGGAAGAGGTCAAGCGGCAGCATCGGCGCCGTTGCCGACCGCTGACGCCAGAGGAAGAGCGCGAACAGAAGGATGCCGGCCGCGAACGTCCCCCAGATCACGGGCGATCCCCATCCGAGGTTCGGTTGTTCGATCAGCGCGAAGACCGCCCCGCCGAGTCCGAAGGTGCACAGGGCGGCGCCGATCCAGTCGATGCGAGCGTCGGGGCGGCGCTCGTCGCGCTCGCCGAGGGTGTGGAGGAGCCACAGGGTGATGCCGATCGGTACGACGTTGATGACGAACGCGAACCGCCACGACAGGTAGTCGACGAAGACGCCGCCGATGAGGGGCCCGACGATCATGGCGCCGGTGGTCATGGCCGTCCAGATGCCGATCGCCCGGCCGCGCATCGCGCCGTCGAAGCGCGAGGTGATGAGCGCCAGCGAGCTGGGAACGAGGAACGCGCCCGCCGCACCCTGCACGGCGCGGGCGATGATCAGGATGACGGGGTCTGGCGCGATCGCGATCACGACGGATGCCGCGGCGAATCCGTAGAGGCCGATGCGCAGCACGAGCAGCCTGCCGAAGGCATCCGAGATCGAACCGGCGAGCAGGATGAGTGATCCGAGGGTGATGAGGTAGGCATCCACCACCCACTGCTGGGTCGTGAGCCCGCCGCCGAGCTCGGTCTCGATCGCGGGAAGGGCGACGCGTTGATGAGCGTGCCGTCGAGGAACGCGACGAACGATGCCAGGATCGCAATCGTGAGGATGAGTCGCTGCGATCGACTCATGCGAGATGCCACACCGTCACGCTACGCGCTTCGCGCGGCGGTGGGGTCGCTCAGATCAGCCCGCGATCCGATCAGCCCGCGCTCGCCGAGCCCACACCTCGCGCGTCGAACCCACACCTTTTCGCGGCCGGATCCTGTGGGCTCAAGGCCGAAGGTGTGGGTTCGACGGATGGAAGGTCGGGCTAGAGCGCGCCGCCGGCAGCGGGCGGGGCGTCGGCTTCGGTCGAGTCGCCGTTCGGCATGTCGCGAGCGACGAAGTTCTCAATGTCGAAGAGGTTCGTGGTGCGCTCCGCGATGTTGAGGAGCGTGGTCATCGACGCGACCTCCTCAACCTGTTCCTTCAGGAACCACAGCATCGCCTGCTCTCCCAGTCCGTCGCTCTCGGCGCGGGCCGCGGCGAAGAGCGCCTCGATCTGTGACGAAACGCGCTTCTCCTGCTCGAGTGCCAGGCGGATCGGCTCGGCGTGGTCGGCGAAGTCGGTGCGCACAGCCGGAACGCCGGGGATGGTCACGCCCATGTCGCGGTCGAGGCGGTACTGGATGAGCATCATCGCGTGGTTGCGCTCTTCGACGGACTGGCGGTAGAAGTGGCGCGCGAGCTGCGGCAGGTCGTGGTCGTCGTACCAAACGGCGATGGCGATGTACTGCTGGCTGGCGGCGAACTCGTGGCCGATCTGCTCTGACAGCAGCTGGTCGAACGTGGTCATGACACTCCGATCGGGTCGCGAAACTCTCCCTCCCATCCTGGCAGAGTGCGCTACTGCGAGAACAGTCCGGCGGGGTCGCCGACCGAAGCGAGGTACGCCGCGCGACGCTCGAACAGTGCGGGGACGCGCCCGCGGACCTTCGCGATGAGTTCGCCCAGATCGGCGGTGGTGAGGATGCCGTCGGCGACGACCGTGCGACCGGCGACGACCACCCGATCGACGTCGCTGCCGCGGACGGCGTGCACGAGGTTGTGGTGGATGTTGGCGTGCGATCCGGCCGGCAACAGGGGAGTCATCCGGGGTGTATCGGTCCGCACCGCGATCAGATCGGCCTGCTTGCCGGGTTCGAGGGAGCCGAGCCGGTCCCCCTGACCGATGGCCCGCGCCCCGCCGATCGTGGCCATTTCGAGGACCTGCCACGAGTCCATGGCTGCGGCATCCATCTTTCGCAGTTTGCCGAGCAGGGAGGCGACTTTCATCTCCTCGAACATGTCGAGGTTGTTGTTCTCTTTCTCGCCATCGGTGCCGATGGCGACGTTCACCCCGGCCTCGAGCATCTCGGCGATCGGCGCGATGCCGCTGGCGAGCTTCATGTTGCTGACGGGGTTGTGGGAGACGCCGACTCCGCGCTCAGCGACCAGCTCGATCTCGTCGGCGTCCAGCCAGACGGCGTGAGCGATCATGGCGCGGGGCGTGTCGAAGAAGCCCATGCGCTCGAGGGCATGCATCGGTCGCAGGCCGGTGCGCTCGGCGAAGATCCGCACATCCAACTCGGACTCGCTGCAGTGGGTGTAGATGCCGGCTCCATAGTCGCGGGCCATCGCGACGGCGCGGGCGCGGCCGGCGTCGTCGGCGTAGAACGGATGCTCCAGCCCGACCCAGGGCATGATGCGCCCACCGCCGGCACCCGTCCAATCGCGCAGCATCCGCTCGTTGTCGTCGAGGGTGTCGAAGTAGTCGAAATCCGGGTGCTCGCCGACATAGTTGACGGTCACGAGCCGGTTGCCGAGTTCGACCGCGGCGCTCGCAGCCCGGTCCATGTAGCGCCACATATCCACGACCGTCGTCGTGCCCGAAAGCAGACCCTCGGCGTAGCAAAGCCACGCGGCAGCCGCGGCGTCGTCCGGCTCAAGCACCCGGTGCATCGGATCGATGTGCACGCGCAGCCACTCGTACACCGGCAGGTGCTCGGCGGTGCCGCGCAAGAGACCTGAATGGTGGTGGCCGTTGATCAGGCCCGGCATCAGCACCCGGTCGGCGAGGTGCGTGTGCGCGGCATCCGGATGCAGCTGCAGCAGTTTCTCGCGAACCCCGACGCTGACGATGGCGTCGCCGTCAATCGCCACGCCCGCATCTGTGAGGACGCTGCGAGAGGCATCCATCGGAACGAGGATGTCGGCGGTGAGGAGGTGCACGCTCATGGCTTCCGTTCTGGCGCCGCAACCGATGGCGACGCTCGCTGCCCGCGACGCTATCGCCGGTTCATGTCGGCGCGGTTTCGACGGGGTGTACCGCGTGCCGGATGCCGCCGCGACCAGGATTTCTGCGGGGCCGCGGCGTGTCGTAAGCTGGACGACGGTGACGTGTCCGAGCGGCCGAAGGTGCAACTCTCGAAAAGTTGTGTAGGGTAACCCCCTACCGTGGGTTCAAATCCCACCGTCACCGCCATGCGCAAGGCCTCGATATCCGCAGAATCACGCGGGAATCGGGGCCTTCGCCATTCGCCAATCGGCACGGTGACGGGCGCGCCCGAGACCGTCGACAGATACGGCCGCCTCGACGTGCTGGTGAACAACGCGGCAGCGCCGCAGGGCGATGATCGGGCAGACATCGAAGAGGTGCCGGTGTCGACATTCGACCGGGTCGTTGCCATCAACCTTCGCGGGACATACCTCATGTGTCTAGCTGCGGTCCCCGTGATGCGTCGACAGCGCTATGGGCGGATCATCAACATTGAGTCGATGGCCGGCGTCGAAGGCGGGGCTCCCGCTGACTCCGCGCCGGAGACGAAGGGCGTGACCGTCAGCACGATGTGAGGATCAGGTGGACGGTGTCGGCGAGACGCCCTGCTGGTGGTTATCGCGTTCACGCTCTGGCGGCGTAGATCCCGCGCGGATGCCGACGCGGTTCCGGGCACGGTGGCGGCGGGTTTCTACGGGGTGATGGGCGGATTCACGACGATGGTCGCCAACGCCGCTGGGCCCGTGATGTCGATGTACTTCCTCGCCGCTCGGCTTCCGGTTCACGTGTTTCTCGGCACTGCGGCGTGGTTCTTTGCGGCCGTGAATGTCGCGAAGGTTCCGTTCTCGATCGGCCTCGGGCTCATCACACCGCAAGGCCTGCTGATCGATCTGATCCTCGTGCCCGCGGTCGTCCTCGGTGCGCTCGTGGGCCGCCAGATCGCATCCGCCATCAGCCAACGCGTGTTCGAGTACCTGGTGATCGCCCTCACGATCATCGGAGCCGTATACCTGCTCATCTGATGCATAGTCATGGACGGGGAACATGCCGTGCCGGTGTGGCATCCGCGTCGAACTCGCGTGACAGATTGTCGATCGGTCGGTCCTGACCGGTGACCTAACCTGACGACATGGCAGAACTCGACCTCCCGACCATCCCTCACTGGATCGACGGCGCACCGACGGCGTCTAGATCCGGGCGCACGGCACCGGTCTTCAACCCCGCCACCGGCGTGGTCGCGGCTAACGTCGCGCTGGCCGACCAGACGGAAACTGACGCTGCCATTGCATCAGCGCGACGTGGCTTCGAAGAATGGTCGACGTGGTCGGTCGCCAAGCGGCAGGGCGTGCTCTTCGCCTTCCGTGAATTGCTCAACGCGCGAAAGCCGGAGCTGGCGGCGATCATCACCGCCGAGCACGGCAAAGTGCTCTCCGACGCGATGGGTGAAATCCTTCGCGGCCAGGAAGTCGTGGAACTTGCCACCGGCTTCCCGCACCTGATCAAGGGCGCCTACTCAGAGAACGCTTCCAGCGGAATCGACGTCTACTCCCTCAAGCAGCCGCTGGGCGTCGTCGGCATCATCAGCCCCTTCAACTTCCCCGCGATGGTCCCGCTGTGGTTCGCCCCCGTCGCCATCGCAGCGGGCAACGCCGTCGTCCTCAAGCCCAGCGAGAAGGATCCGTCGGCCGCGCTCTGGCTCGCAGGGTTGTGGAAGGAAGCGGGCCTGCCCGATGGCGCGTTCACCGTCCTGCAGGGTGACAAGCTCGCTGTCGACGGGCTCCTGAACTCGCCGGTGGTCGAGTCGATCAGCTTCGTCGGCTCGACGCCGATCGCGCAGTACATCTACGAGACCGCCGCCCGCAACGGCAAGCGCGTTCAAGCGCTGGGTGGCGCCAAGAACCACATGCTCGTACTGCCGGATGCCGATCTCGACCTCGTCGCCGACCAGGCTGTCAACGCCGGCTACGGCGCCGCGGGCGAGCGGTGCATGGCCATCAGCGTGGTCCTCGCGGTAGAGCCGGTCGCCGATGAGCTCATCGCGAAGATCTCGGATCGCATCGCGAAGCTCACCGTCGGCAACGGAGCGCAGACTGGAGACGCCGAACCCGACATGGGGCCGCTCATCAGCGACCAGCACCGCCAGAAGGTGGCTGGGTACGTCGACATCGCCGAGGCTGATGGCGCGACGATCGTCGTTGACGGCCGCTCGCTGGTCGTCGACGGTCACGAGGACGGGTTCTTCTTCGGACCGACCCTCATCGATGGCCTTCCCACCACCAGCCGCGCCTACACGGAAGAGATCTTCGGTCCCGTCCTGTCGATCGTGCGGGTCGAGAGCTTCGATGAGGGAGTCGCGCTGATCAACTCGGGCGAGTTCGGAAACGGGACCGCCATCTTCACGAACGACGGTGGCGCCGCCCGGCGATTCCAGAGCGAAGTCCAGGTCGGCATGATCGGCATCAACGTGCCGATCCCCGTGCCGGTCGCGTACCACTCGTTCGGCGGATGGAAGAAGTCGCTGTTCGGTGATGCCAAGGCTTACGGCGTTCACGGGTTCGACTTCTTCACGCGCGAGAAGGCGGTCACCGCGCGATGGCTCGACCCGGCTACCCACGGCGGGATCAACCTGGGCTTCCCGCAGAACACTTGACGCGCGTCCGGCCCTTAGCGGGCGGCTGGGGAGAGTTCCAGCGCTGCCCACAGCTGAGCGCGACCGCTGAAGCTCGATAGGTCCAGGTTCAGCACGTCCCCGAGCTCGTCGATGCGGGCGCGCAGCGTGTGTCGGTGGATGTCGAGAGCGCGAGCGGCCGGATCCCACGCGGTGTTGGCTGCGAACCAGGCCCGCGCAGCTGCGAGGAGGCGCTCGCGGTGATCCTCGGGCAGGTGATCCAGCGGTGCGAGCATGCGACGGGCGACGAGTTGACCGCCGCTGGTTCGCAGCATGCCGATCACGCCGCGGTCGGCAATCGCTGAGAACTCGACGACGCCAGGCGCACGGGCCTGCTCGGCGGCGTGAGCTGCCTCGTCCAGCGCGCGGCTCAGGCCAGCCCACCGGTCAAGGTCGGCGAACCCTGCGGCGGTGTCATGCTTGCGCAGCACGTCTGCGACTCCCACGAGTGCTTCGCGGGAGGCCAGGATCAGCAGATCCTCCGAGCGTTCGGCGAAGAACAGTGCACCCGGCTCGGCCGTCGCGGCAAGCTCGAGCTCGTCGAGAAGCGACTGACTACCGGTGAAACCGATCACCTGACCGGCCAGAAGGGGCGGTGCCGGCATCCGTCCCCACAGCGCCGTCGCGGAGCGCGCAGCTTCGTCAGTGCGGCCAGCCAGGAGCAGCTCGATGACTCCGGTACGCACGCGCAGGCGCGCATCCGAGACGGCGCGCTGTTGCTCCAGCGCGATGCTTGCCAGGGCGATGACCGACTCGACGAGATCGCTGTGGGCGGAGTCCAGTGGGGTGTCAGCCCCGACGGCGAGCACGCCGCCCAGGCGCCCGCTTTGGCCAATCGTCTGCAGCGTCGCGGCGAGGGGCTCGGTGATGCGAACGCTCGCCGGCTTCGACTTGCGAAGCAGCACCCGAGACTGCTCTTGGACCGCGGAGTCCACGGATGCCGGAACCTCCGCGATTCCAGGGAGGCTGAGCGGTCTTCCTGCGGCGTCGAAGAGCGCGACCCACGTGCCGAGCCGCGATGAGAGGGTCCGCAGGATCGCCCGGAGCCCGTCTTGGCGCACAGCTGCCCTCGCCAGTGCTCGCTGCGACTCCAGCGTCCACGACAGCCTCGCGCTCCGGTCGGCGGCTTCGGCATCCGCGACGTGTCGGATGATGCCGATGAACGGCGTCGTGCCGGGCACCTCGATGAGCGGGATCTCGTGGCGCTCGCAGGCCGCCGCGAGTTCGGCGGGCACCGCCGCATGGATGACGTCAATCGCAAATCCCAAGCCCGCCACTCCGCGCTGCTGGAGCCGGAAGCAGTAAGCCTCGGGAGAGGTCGAGCCCGGTCCGGTGAATTGCCCGCCGTCGGTCAGGAGGAGCTGCCCGGGTTCGAGCCACGGCGTGGGGTCGGGCAGGTCCGAGTTGTGGACCCAGGAAATGGCGCGGTCGAGGTGATCAGCATCGAGATCACCCACGGCGCGCAGGCCGAACGCTCGAACTGCCAGAAGGGAGCGCAGCGTGGTCGGAATCGTCGTGCCAATCTGTCGATCGAAGAGTGTGCGGTACGACAATTGTGAACTATGCGAGCTGGTTCGGCGGAGCACACTAGGGGGCATGGCTCTCACTCCTGACGACACGAACGCGAGCATCAGCGAGCGCGACCGATCGAGCGTCTTCCACTCCTGGTCCGCACAGCGCTCCCTTGCTCCTCTGCCGCTTGCCGGTGGTAGCGGGAGCGAGGTCTGGGACGTCGATGGTCGCCGCTACCTCGACTTCTCGAGCCAGCTCGTCAACGTGAACATCGGCCACCAGCATCCGCGGGTCGTCGAGGCCATCCAGAAGCAGGCAGCGCAACTCACGACAGTCGCACCGGCTCACGCGAACGCCACTCGTGCGCGCGCCGCCGAGTTGATCCTGGAGCGTGCACCGGAGGGCTTCACCAAGGTGTTCTTCACCAACGGTGGGGCCGACGCCAACGAGAACGCGATCCGCATGGCACGGCTGGTCACCGGGCGCGACAAGGTCATCTCGACATACCGCTCGTACCACGGCAACACGGGCGCGGCGATCGTGGCCACCGGCGACTGGCGTCGGATCCCCAACGAGTTCTCGCGCGGCCACGTGCACATCTTCGGGCCCTACCTCTATCGGACGGAGTTCTGGGCGACCACTCCCGAACAGGAGAGCGAGCGAGCACTACGGCACCTCGAACGAACCATCCAGGCCGAGGGCTCCGACTCCGTTGCCGCGATTCTGCTTGAGACGATCCCCGGAACCGCCGGCGTGCTCGTTCCGCCGCCCGGATACCTCGCCGGAGTCCGCGAGATCGCCGACCACTACGGCATCGTCTTCATCCTCGATGAGGTGATGGCAGGCTTCGCGCGCGCCGGCGAGTGGTTCGCGTTCGACGCTTTCGACGTGACGCCCGACCTCATCACGTTCGCGAAGGGTGTGAACTCCGGCTACGTGCCGCTGGGTGGAGTGGTCATCTCGGATGAGATCGCGCGCACGTTCGATGACCGGGTCTTCCCCGGCGGCCTCACGTATTCCGGTCATCCGCTTGCTGCCGCCTCAGCCGTCGCGACGATCGAGGCGATGGCCGACGAGAACATCGTGGAACACGCGGCCCGCATGGGCACCGACATCTTGGGCCCGCGCCTGCGCGAGATCGCCGAGCGTCATGCCGTGGTGGGCGAGGTGCGGGGGCGCGGCGTCTTCTGGGCCGTTGAACTCGTTGCCGACCGGCAGACGCGCGAACCCCTCGGGGCCGAGCGCATGGCGGCGCTCAAGAAGGACCTTCTCGACCAGGGCCTCCTCGGGTTCTTCGCCGAGAACCGCCTCCACGTCGTGCCACCGGCTGTCGTCACCGAATCGGAACTGGACCGAGGCCTCACGATCATCGACGCGGCGCTAGGTCGCCTCGGCTGAGGATGCCGCGATGACCACCCTCGAACCCTTCCAGCCGCTCGTTGTGGCGGATCTGGGCGTCGCGGGCACTCCAGTTTCCGACGATCTTCGACTCGAGGGAGAGCCCAGCACGGGCTTCGTCGATGTTGCAGTGGTCGGTGGCACCACGGTCGGGATTTGGGAGATGACTGCCGGCTCGATGCGGGACATCGAGGCTGACGAGGTGTTCGTCGTCGTTTCGGGCGAGGCGACCGTGGAACTCATCGAGGAGCACGGGCGGGTCGACCGGACGATCGAGCTGCGCGCCGGGTCTCTGTGTCGACTCGAGTCAGGAATGCGGACGCGGTGGCACGTGCCCACGGTCCTTCGAAAGGTCTACATCGTGCCAGATCTCGAACCGGAACCATGACCCGCCTCGCGACTGCGGGTGGGACCCAGACCACCAACGAAAGAGGATGCCCATGAGCGCGACCACCGCATACGGCCATGAGATCCGCACTGACCTCGGCACCATCCGCGGCGCGTTGGCGGAGGCATCCACCACCCCGTTTTGGCTCGACGATCCTGACCGTCCCGCCCCACGCGGTGCAGTCTCTGGCCGGGTGTCCACCGATCTGCTCGTGGTGGGCGGGGGGTTCGCCGGGCTCTGGACAGCACTGATCGCCAAAGAGCGTGACCCGAAGCGGCGCGTCGTCCTGGTCGAGGGAAACCGTATCGGCTGGGCCGCGAGTGGTCGAAACGGCGGCTTCTGCGAAGCGAGCCTCACTCACGGATGGGAGAACGGGGAGCTGCATTTCGCTGACGAGATGCCGGTGCTGAACCGCCTCGCTGACGAGAACTTCGCTGGGATCCGCGCAGCGATCCAGCGCTACGGGATCGACGCCGAATGGGAGGAGACCGGTGTCCTGACGGTGGCCACCGAGCCGCACCAGATCGGCTGGCTCCGGGAAGCTGCCGATCGCTCCCCGAGCGAGACGTTCCTGGAGGGCGAGAGCCTTCGTGAGAAGGGGAACTCCCCGCTCTACCGCGCGGGACTGTTCGGAACGGATGGCGTCGCCTATGTGAACCCCGCCAAGCTCGCGTGGGGGCTCGCGGCGGCTGCCGAAGATCACGGTGTCGAGATCTACGAGCGGACGCGGGTGACTCGCCTTCGCCCCGATGGCGTAGGCATGGTCGCCGAAACCGCACAGGGCGAGATTCGTGCGAGCCGGGTGGCCCTTGCCACCAACGTCTTCTCGTCATTGCTGCCCGAACTGCGGCTGTTCACGGTGCCGATCTACGACTACGTGCTCATGACGGAGCCGCTGAGCGCCGACCAGCTCGCCGCGATCGGCTGGACCGAGCGTCACGGCATCACCGATTCGTCGCGGGAGTTCCACTACTACCGAAAATCGTCTGACAACCGGATTCTGTTCGGCGGGTATGACGCGGTCTACCACCGCGGCAGGCGCGTCAGAGCGGCGCAGGATCAACGCCCCGAGACCTTTGAGCGACTCGCTGATCACTTCTACGGCACGTTCCCGCAGCTGTCCGGCATCCGGTTCTCGCACAAGTGGGGTGGTGCGATCGACATGTCCACCCAGCTCGTCGCGTTCCACGGGTCGGCTCGCGGCGGGCGCGTCGCCTATAGCGCCGGGTACACGGGGCTCGGTGTCGGAGCAACGCGGTTCGGTGCAGAGGTCATGCTCGACCTGCTCGAGGGACGCGATACCGAGCGCACGAGGCTGAAGATGTCGCGCAAGCTCCCCATCCCGATTCCGCCCGAGCCGCTGGCCTACCCGCTGATCCAGATGATGCGCCGAGCCGTTGCCAAGTCGGACCGAAACGGCGGGAAAGACGGTCCGTTGCTGAGGCTTGCCGGACTGTTCGGCGTGGGCTTCGACTCCTGACGTCGGGCGGGGAGAAGCCCTCTCGGGGCGGACGGGGCGTCGCGAAAAAGTTCAACTGTTTTGTGACGGTCGTCGATAAACTCTTGACAGACGGCACGTACCGTCGCACTATGGCTGCGACGGTACGACGCGGTGCCGCTGGCGTGAACCAGGGCCAGTACTGCACCGGTGGAACCGCTCTCACCCCTGTTCGCCAACGAGAGGCCTCCGATGAAGAAGAGTCTTGCAACACTCGGCGCGCTTGCCGCCGCAGCCCTGTTCCTTTCCGGATGCACCGACTCCGGTGCGGCCCCGGAACCGACCGAAACCATGACCGAGGGAACCGGGGAGCTGACCACGGTCCGCGTCGCCGCGCTCCCGATCGCCGAGACCTGAACGTCGCTGATCTCGAGGAGTTGGCCTCTCTTGCGGTCGGATACGGGGTCTTGGACGCTGAGCCGAACTTCGACACACTCATCCAGGAGCAGTAACGGATGGCGGAAGGGATGCCGCTCACCGGCGGCATCCCTTCCGCGTCCCCGCCCCCTGACTGAGCTACCCGAAGGACAACCATGGCTACCGCCACCGCTCCGGCCCCGACCCGGAGGCGCCGGAGCGCAAACGCAGCGCGATCGGCCCGCAAGATCGGCCTCGGCCTTCTCGGCATCCTGGGCATGCTCGCCACCTGGCAGCTCATCCCGACGCTGGGAATCGTCAACCCGCAGTATCTGCCGTACGCCACGGAAACGCTCGCCAACCTCTTCGGCGAGATGCGAGACCTCGAGTTCTGGCGAAACGTCGGCCGCACCCTGAGTCTGTGGGGCACGGGCCTTGCGATCGCCACCGTCGCCGCAATCGTGCTCGGAACCCTCGTCGGGCTCTCCCGCTTTCTTCGCAAGGCGACCCACACGACCGTGGAGTTCCTGCGCCCGATCCCATCGGTGGCGCTGATTCCGGTCGCGATCCTGATCTTCGGACTGCAGCCCCAGGCAGGACTCGTGATCATCGTCTACGCCACCTTCTGGCAGGTGTTCGTGCAGGTGCTCTACGGGGTCGCCGACATCGACACCGTCGCCCGCGACACCGCGCGCAGCTATGGCCTCTCGACCTTGTCGCAGTTCCGCAGCCTCATCTTTCCGACGTCGCTGCCCTACCTCATGACGGGTCTGCGTCTGGGAGCAGCTGTCGCCCTCATCCTGACGATCACGGCAGAGCTCGTGATCGGCATCCCCGGTATCGGGAGCCAGATCACTACCGCACTCACGGTCGGTGACTGGCTCACCGTGTACACCTACGTCCTCGTCTCTGGAATCCTCGGCCTCATCGTCAATCTGCTCTTCCGGTTCATCGAGCGTCACGCGCTGTCGTGGCATCAGTCAGTGCGCGGGGAGGAAGTGCTGTGACCCTCTACACGACGACAGTCGTCACCCCGCCGCCCGCTCGCCGACGCTGGAAGGGCTTTCTGATCCAGGTCGGCTACGCCATCGGTTTTCCGATCGTCCTCATCGTCGCGTGGGCGATCTGGACGGGGATCTCGCCTCAGAAGTTCTTCCCACCGCCCCTGACGATCCTGGAAGCGTTCGTCGACACGTGGATCGGGCCGGCATTCTTCACCGACGTCATTCCGAGCCTGTATCGCCTCGCGCTCGGCATCATCCTCTCGATCGTCATCGGCATCGCCGCGGGAACACTCATCGGACTCGTCCGGTGGCTGCGGGAGCTTCTCGAGCCGACGCTCGAGTTCTTCCGCGCCATTCCCCCGCCGGTGATCATCGCGCCAGTTCTCATCATCTTCGGCATCGGGGATGACGCGCGAGTGATCATCATCGTCGCCGGCTCGATCTGGCCGATCCTGCTGAACACGATCGAGGGAGTGCGGGCCACCGATTCGGTGATGACAGAGACTGCTCAGTCGTTCGCCCTCACCCGATGGGAGCGGCTCCGATATCTCGTCTTGCCGTCCGCGAGCCCGCGGATCATGGCTGGCGTGCGGCAGTCCCTGTCGGTGGCGCTGCTGCTGATGGTGATCTCCGAGCTGTTCAACAACGCGTCCGGGCTCGGATACAAGATCAAGTACTTCCAGACGAACTATCTGATCGCCGAGATGTGGAGCGGCGTGCTGTTGCTGGGTCTGATCGGCGTGCTGCTTGCCACTCTGTTCGGCCTGGTCGAGCGGCGGGTGCTGCGGTGGTATCACGGAATCAAGGAGGTGGAGCGTGCCTGACACGTTGCTCAAGGTCGAGAACCTGAAGAAGACGTACGAGTCATCGACCGGAATCGTCGAGGCTATCGGCGACATCAGCTTTGCGATGCACCAGGGCGAGCTGGTGTGCATCGTCGGACCGTCCGGTTGCGGGAAGACGACGCTGCTCAAGTGTGTCGCGGGTCTGCTGCGACCCACCGCCGGCGTCATCGAACTCGACGGGCAGCCAGTGACCGATCCGCCCGAGAACATGGCGCTGGTGTTCCAGGAGTATGGCCGCTCGCTGTATCCGTGGTTGACGGTGCGCGGCAACGTCGAACTCCCGCTGCGGCACAAGAAGCTCTCGCGCGCCGAGCGGGATCGGCTCATCGACGACGCTCTGCACGCGGTGGGCCTCGACCACGCTGCGAAGAGCTATCCGTGGCAACTCTCGGGCGGGATGCAGCAGCGCGTCGCGATCGCCCGCGCCGTCGCTTACCAGCCCGAGGTTCTCATCATGGACGAGCCGTTCGCCGCGGTGGATGCCCAGACGCGCGCCGACCTCGAAGACCTGGTACGCACGCTTCATCGCGAGCGCGGGATGTCGATCCTGTTCGTGACGCACGACATCGATGAGTCTGTCTACCTCGGCGAGCGGGTCGTCGTGCTCTCGAAGTCGCCCACATGGGTGCAAGAGGATCTGCACATCGATCTCCCCGAGGACCGCGACCAGATCACCACCCGCGCGATGCCGCGCTTCACCGAGCTACGCACCCACGTGTACGAGCAGATCCAGCGCGCCAAGCGCGGCGAGGCCGTGCGGGCGCAGGGATGAGTACCGCGTCGTCGCCGCTTCTCGGCAGTCGATCTCCGCGCGAGCTGGCGCTGGCGCTGCTGGGTGAGTATGTGCTCGATGACCCGGACACGTGGGTGCGTGCGGGACTGTTCATCGAGGTACTCGAGGGGGCCGGCATCCAGCCCCCGGCGACACGCGCGGCGCTGGACCGTCTGGAGCAGAACGGCATCCTGCGTCGAGAGCGGCACGGGCGTGAAGTGTCGTTCGTCCTGACCACCGAGGGTGCGGCGATGCTCACCGAGGCAGGCGAGCGTGTGCGCAACCCGCAGCCGCTGCATGCTGATGGCGACGGTTGGACTCTCGCGACGTTCAGCGTTCCCGAGGGGCAACGGACGCTGCGCCATCGGCTGCGCTCCACGCTGACCTGGGAGGGATTCGCCCCGCTCCGCGACGGCCTTTGGATCGCACCGGGAGTGGTCGACCTGCAGCGAGTCCTTGCGAGTCTGCTCCCTGAACTTGGCACCGGCCTGGTCGCGTTTCACGCGCGCGAACTCGACGGCTTCCCGATCGCGGATGCCGTGAGAACAGCGTGGGACATCGACGCTATCCACGCCGCGCACGTGGGCTTCATCGATGCCTGGTCGGACTCCGCCGTCGCAGATGCGTCAACTGCACTCTCGATGCGGGTAATGCTCGTCGCGGACTGGCTCGCCCTCGTCCGCACCGACCCGGGGCTCCCGCGAAACCTGCTCGAGCCGGAATGGCCTGCTGATCGCTCGCTCAGGCTGTACCTGCGCCTCCGAGATGAGACCGCCGCTCCCGCTGCGCGGGAATTCGCCCGCCAGGCCCCGGCCGCAGGCGGGCTGGCCGAACCCGCTATCCGCTGACCCCGCAGCCAGGATCAGCTGCTGCTGCACCGACATGGCGATGGCGAGAAGAAGCGGATTCTCGCCAGGCGGTGACAAGCGAAGGGTTCCAGGAACCAAATCGCAGGGATGACGTACCCCCGCCGGAGACGCGGTTCGCAGGATTCCTGGACCGGCGGATGATCTACTGGCCCAGTGGCTGACGATGAACTCGCTGAGTCCTCCGACTACGCGAGGTTCGAGACCCATGACCGGCGGCGCCGCCCGCTGTCGCGGCGCTCGCTCGTCTGGATCGTCATCGCGGTAATTCTGGCGGTTCCGGCCGCGATGCTGCCACACCTGGATGCGCTGGCCGGGGGCATGATCCCTATCGCGCAGTCGCTGCTTCCGGCGGGAGCGCTCGGACTTCTCGTGATCGCGGTCGTCGCGGCAGTCTCACGAGCCTGGATCGGGGCCACCGTCCTCGTGGCCGGCGCCGTGCTTTCGGTGGTTCCGGTGCTCACCCCCGTCCGCGCAGCCGAGTGCACGGCGTCGACGCCGCTGACCGTGCTGTCGTTCAACGCGAAGTTCGCCGGTGCGGATCCGGGTCAGCTCGCCGACCTGATCCGGGACGCGGGAGCCGACGTCGTGGTCCTCGTCGAAACTGATGAGCACCTGATCAACCAGATCCTGGACGGCGAGGGTCTCGCCGAAACCCTTCCTCACCGGACGAAACAGGTCAGCACCAACGCCTACAAGGGAAGCGTGGTCCTCTCTGCCCATCCACTCAGCGCCGAGGAAGACATCCCTGGGAGCGTGTTCGAGCAGGTGAGCGCGGTTGCGACGCTTCCGGACGGGACGGCAGTACGGGTGGCGGCCGTGCACCCGCCGCCACCGGTCGGCCAGCCCGAAGACTGGTACGAGGCTGTCACCGCAATCGATGAGTGGATCCAGGCCACGAGCGATCCGAGTCTGGTCGTCGCAGGAGACTTCAACTCGTCGTTCTCCCACCCCGTCTTCCGGCGATTGACCGCCGACCTCGCGACAGCGGCTCAGGCGGCGGGCCCGATCCCGTGGCCGACGTGGCCGCAGGAGAAGCCGGTGCCGGCGTTCACGGCCATCGATCACGTTCTCGCCCGCGGCGCCGTTCCCAGGGGCTGGGCAAGCGCCTACATCGAGGGAAGCGACCACCGGGCAGTCATCGCGAACTGGGCCCTTTGTGACTCCGCCCGAGGCGTCAGCGGCTGAGCGAAGCGAAGCGGCGGATCGACAGCGGAACGAACACGACCAGCATCACGATGGTGATCAGCAGCACATAGACCACCGGATGCTGCAACGGCCAGGCGTCAGTTGCCGCACTGCCGCTGGGCGCGTTGCCGAACAATTCTCGGGCCGCTTGTACGAGGGCCGAAACCGGGTTCCACTCGGCGATCACCCGAAGCGGGCCCGGCAGGTTCTCGCTCGGCACGAACGCGTTCGAGATGAAGGTCAGGGGGAACAGGATGAGGAATGAGGCGTTGTTGATGACCTCGGGGCTGCGCACGATCAGCCCGAGGAACGCCAGCACCCACGACAGCGCGTAGGCGAAGACCAGCAGCAGCCCGACCCCAGCCAAGAACTCGAGGGGCGAAGACTCGACCCGCCACCCCACGACGAGGCCGGTGAGCATCATGACGATCAGGGAGAGAACGTTGATGACGAGGTCGCCGACCGTCCGCCCGATCAGCACCGCCGACCCGCTCATCGGCAGGGTGCGGAAGCGGTCGATGATGCCGTCTTTGAGGTCCTGGGCCATCGCCGAGCCCGAGTATGTTGAGCCGAACACGATGGTCTGCGCGAAGATCCCCGCCATGAGGAACGAGGTATAGCTCTCTCCCGGTACCTGAATCGACGAGCCGAAGACGAACGTGAACAACAGCACGAACATGATCGGCTGAATGAGGGTGAAGATCAGGATGTCGGGAACCCTGGTCAGTTTCTTCACGTTGCGCCAGGTGGTGACGTAGCCGTCCGAGAGGAATCGACTGAACGCCGTACCGGGTCCCGGCTGCAGAGTCTTGCTCGACGCTCCCGTGGTGCGCGCAGTGCCGGTGCTCATGCCGCCTCCTCCTCATCCCCAGCCTGCTCAGCGGCATGACCCGTGAGCTGCAGGAAGACGTCGTCCAATGTCGGCCTGCGCATTCCGGCGTCGTGCAGTTCGACCGCTGCCGCAGCAGTGTCGGTCATGATGCGCGAGAGCGCGTCTGCTCCGTTGCTGACCGGCACCACCAGGCCGCGGGCCCCGTCCGACGCGACCGGCCCCGAGCCGTAGCGCGAGAGGATCTCGCGCATCGCGTCGGCGTCGCTTTCGCTCACGAGGCTCACCGCGATCCGCTGGCCACCGACCGAGGACTTCAGCTCGTCAGCGGTGCCCTTCGCGATCACGCGTCCGTTGTCGATGATCGAGATCGAGTCGGCGAGGCGGTCTGCCTCCTCCAGGTACTGCGTGGTCAGGAGCACTGTCGTGCCGCCGGCGACGAGCGTCTCGATCACGTCCCACAGCGCGAGACGACTGCGCGGGTCGAGCCCCGTCGTCGGTTCATCGAGGAAGAGGACCGGCGGGTTGATGACGAGCGCGCCGGCCAGGTCGATGCGGCGCCGCATCCCACCCGAGAATCCCTTTACCGGTCGATTCTGGGCATCCACCAGGTCGAACAGCTCGATGAGCTCACGCGCCCGCTGCGCCGCCCGGCGCCGCCCGAGGTGGTACAGCATCCCGACCATGAAGAGGTTCTCGAACCCGGTGAGGTTCTCGTCGACCGCAGCGTATTGACCGCTCGCGCCACTCATCCGACGGATCTGCTGCGGGTCGGCGAGCACGTCTACGCCGTCGATCGTGGCCGACCCGGCATCCGGGCGGATGAGCGTCGTCAGCACCTTGACCGTCGTCGTCTTGCCCGCGCCGTTCGGCCCGAGCAACGCTGCGACGGTTCCTTCGGGCACGGACAGGTCGAGCCCGTCGAGAGCGCGGACGACCGGCGCGCCCCGCGGGTGGTAGGTCTTGACGAGCCCGCTCGCCTCGATGAAAGCCATGGCACGGATCGTAGCGGTGCGCGGTGACATCGGAGGCCGGTGGCTCGTCGCATCTCGGGCGAGCGCAGTGCGGGCGCGCCCGCCCGGGTCACGGCTCGAGCACGACCTTGATGCATCCGTCGTCCTTCTTCTGGAACGTCTCGTAGAGCGCGGGAGCGTCCGAGAGGGGTGCGCGATGGGTGACGAGGTCCATCACGCCCAGCGGGTCTCGCGGGTCCTCGACGAGCGGAAGCAGATCGTCGGTCCAGCGCTTCACGTTGCACTGACCCATCCGCAGTGACAGCTGCTTGTCGAACATCGTCTTCATCGGCAGGATGTCGGCGTCTCCCGCGTACACACCCGAGAGCGAGACGGTGCCGCCCCGGCGGACGACGTCGATGGATGCGTAGGCCGATGCGAGCCGGTCCATCCCTGCCTTCTGCATGAAGGCCCGGGCCACGGGATCGGGCAACAGGCCCGTGGCGTGCTGGGCGAACTCCACGACGGAGTCGCCGTGAGCCTCCATTCCGACAGCATCAACCACGGCATCCGCGCCTCGCCCCTCGGTGAGGTCCCGCAGGAGCGCCACCACGTCATCGTCGAGGTCGTACGTCAGCACGCCGTGGCGCTCCGCCATGGCGCGCCGCTCGGCAACAGGGTCGACAGCGAGCACGCGGTAGCCGCGATGGACCCCGACCCTGGCCGCGAACTGGCCGACCGGACCCAGTCCCATGACCACGAGGGTGCCACCGTCGGGCACGGCGGCGTACTCCACGCCCTGCCACGCGGTGGGCAGGATGTCGCTGAGAAAGAGGTACCGGTCATCGGGGAGCTCGGAGCCGACCCGGATGTGGTTGTAGTCGGCCAGCGGAACCCGCAGGTACTCCGCCTGACCCCCAGGAACCTGACCGTAGAGCTTCGTGTAGCCGAACAGGGCAGCTCCGCTGTTGTACTCGGTCACCTGCGTGGTCTCGCACTGCGACTGCAGACCCCGGCGGCACATGAAGCAGTGGCCACAGGAGATGGTGAAGGGCACCACGACCCGGTCGCCGACCGCCAGCTGCGTGACCTCATCGCCCACCGCCACGACGACGCCCATCGGTTCGTGGCCCAGGATGTCGCCCCGGTCGATGAACGGCCCGAGCAGCTCATACAGGTGCAGGTCGGAGCCGCAGATCGCGGTCGAGGTGATCTGCACGATTGCGTCGGTCGGTGCCTCGATGCGCGGGTCGGGTACCTCGTCGACACTCAGCTCGCGTCGGCCCTGCCAGGTCAATGCCTTCATCGGTGCATCCTCTCGTCGTCGTCCGGACAGCGTTCGTTGTCCGTGGAGCCGACGCTAGGTCGCAGTCACACGCCCGCCGAGGGGCTTGCCGGGTCGGGAAAGCCGAGGTACGGCCCCACGGCCGCGGAGTGTCCCGCATGATGGATGCATGGCTGAGCCGGTGACGTCCCAGCGGATACTCGAGCACGTCCAGAGGCTCGGCGAGGAGCATCCGCCGATCGAACTGGACTCCGTCGACCGCGGCATCCGTGACCCGCGTGCCGTGGCCGAGCGGTACGGACACGTCATCGACTACCTCGCGCGGGTCGAGCTCGAGGTCGACCGCAACGTGCTCGAACTGCTCGTGCTGTTGCCCGATGTCAGCGAGGTCGACCGGATGTTCTACGCCGACGTGTGGCAGCCCCAGGAGATTCAGCACGGTCTGATCCTCGATCGGCTGCAGCAGGACCTCGGGCGTGCCGCCGCGGAGCCCGTGCTCGACGTGTCGTACAAGATGCGGATCATGGGCGCGCTCGCACACTTCTCCGCGATCCAAGACATCGCGCGGCTGCTCTACTACCTGACCGGCGCCAGCACCGAGCGGCAGGCGGTGCTCGCCTACAACACGATCCACAGCGGGATGACCGAGCTCGGTGAGACCGCGATCGCCGAGACGATCATCGCGCCCATCCGTCGCCAAGAACCCGGCCATTTCGCGTTCTACCGGATGAGCGCGACCGAACTCGTGCGCTCCGGGGCGCTGCGGCCGTGGCAGCTCTACCTCGCCCGCGTCCTGCGCGAGAAGACCTACAACCTCGTCGGAACGAACGGGCAGGACCGCTACCGCGCGCAGATGGGCGGCGTCGTCACCGCCCTGGGCTTCGACACCGACCTCGACAAGTACGCCCGCGAGGTCGGCCGCATCGAAGCACAGCTGCTGTGGGCGCACGAGCGGGGCATGGACTTCCCGCCGTACGTCATGCGGGCACTGCGCGAAAGCATCGACCTCTACCGTGAGCGGGGATTCGGCGACGCCGCGTGAAGCCACGGATGCCGACAGCGTCGTAACCTGACAGCGCGGCCGGATGCGGCATCCGACCTGGGACGGAGCTGACATGCAATTCGGACTGCACATCGCTGACTTCACCTTCGACAGCGGGCCGGCCCAGCTCGGTCCGACCCTCGCGCGGCATGTCCGGCACGCGGAGGATGCCGGAATCGGGCGCATCACGGTGATGGACCATTTCTGGCAGCTCCCCGGCATCGGCCCCGTCGAGCACGAGATGCTCGAGGCCT
>NZ_DBHD01000198.1:5821-28692 GCF_002296025.1 Microbacterium sp. UBA837 | reverse complement strand
CGCGCGCTGGTCATCGATGCCGAAGACCGCTTCACGACGATGCTCGCGCACCAGTTGAGCCACCTCGGCCTCGACGTCTCGATTGTGCCGTGGGATGCCGTTACCGATGACGACATCGGCGCGGCGGAGCTGCTGGTCTCGGGCCCCGGCCCCGGCGACCCGCTGGATCCCTCGTCGGCCCGCATGGCCCGGCTGCGAGAAATCATCGCGCGGCGCCGCGCGGCATCGGCACCGCTGCTGACGGTGTGTCTGAGCCATCAGATCCTCGCCAGCGAGCTCGGCATCGACCTCGCTCCGCTCGCGCAACCCCACCAGGGCCTGCAGCTGACCGTCGATATCTTCGGGCAGCCCGCCTCGATCGGCTTCTACAACACGTTCACGGCGCGCTGCGCTTCGGGAACGACGATTGCCGGTGTGGAGATCGCAGCGGATCCGGCAACGGGCGACGTCTACGCCCTTCGGGGCACCGGATTCGCCTCGGTGCAGGGCCACCTCGAATCGATCCTCTCGCGCGACGGCATGTCGACCCTGCATCAGCTCATCGAGTGGGCCCTCGCCCCGGAGTGATCCCCGCGGCGCGTCGGCCGCGCGACTCGCTCAGCCGAAGAGCGGGATGGGGTTCACGAGGTCGGCGATGATCAGGACCGCGGTCATCGCGATCAGGGCTATCACCACGACGAACGTCAGGGGCACGAGTCTGGTCGCGTCGATCGGGGCCGGTTCAGCACGCCCGCGAATCCGCGCCCACCAGTTGCGGATGCCGCCCCACAGCGCCACGACGATGTGACCACCATCCAGGGGGAGAAGTGGCAAGAGGTTGAACACGAACAGCGCGATGTTCAGCGACGCCAGCAGCGACAGGATCACGGCGATGCGATTGACGACCGGGGCGTCGGTTGCCGCGACCTCTCCCGCGATCGCCCCGGCGCCGACGATACTGAGCGGCCCGTTCGGATCACGCTCGGCACCGGTCACCAGCGTCGCCGCCGTTTCGTAGACCTTGACAGGAAGTTGCACGATGATCCCGGCAACGGTTCCGACATTGTCAACCGCAGCGATGGGGCCTGACCAGATCGGCTGACGCACGTAGTCAAGAGTCCCGGTGACGCCGATGACCCCGACCTGGTTCTCGACACGCTGCCCGTCCTGATCGACGACCTGACGGGTCACGGTGTCGGGTGTCACCGACAGAGTGAGACGCTGGCCGTCGCGGTCGACCACGATCGGTACGCTCTGGCCCGGAGCTGCCTGGATGAGGGCAGCTGCCGTGGCGAAATCAGAGACCTCCTGACCACCCACCGACACGATGACATCGCCGGGTTGGATGCCTGCTGCCGCCGCCGGTGACGGCGGATCGCCGGCCTGACATTCCTGGCCAGCCTCGGCGGGGACGCAGGCGCTCACCGACGCGACGGTGTTCGTCACGGTCTGCACACCGATGCCGCTGAGCACAAGCGTCATCAGAACGACCGCGAAAACCAGGTTCATGAGCGGACCACCGAGCATGATGATCACGCGCTTGTAGACCGGCAGCCGATAGAAGACGCGGTCGTCGTCGGCGCCGTCGAGTGTTTCGTCGTTCGCCGCGCGGGCATCTTGCACCATCGTCGCGAAAAAGCCGCCCCCGGCACGTCCCGAGACTGTTCCGCCGTCTGCAGCGCGCGCAGCCGGCGAGGGTGGGTACATTCCAGCCATGGAGATGTAGCCGCCGAGCGGTATCGCCTTCACGCCGTACTCGGTCTCGCCGCGGCGACGGGACCACAGCGTGGGTCCGAAACCGACCATGTACTGGCCGACGCGCACCCCGAATCGCTTCGCGGGGACGAGGTGCCCAATCTCATGCAGCGCGATCGACACCGCCAGGCCCACAACGAGCACGACGACACCGACGATGAAGGCGACCACATCCACGCCGCCACGCTATCGGCTCTGCCTTTGAGTCAGCCCAGTGCGCGGGTGAGAAGATGGAGGCGCCATGACGACAGATCCCGCGAACCTGCCGCCCGTGCTCCGGCCGCAGAACCCGCCCGCGCACCGCCTCGCGGACCTCGCGGCACACCTCGGAGCACCGATCGAGCAGCGCGTCGGCGGCGGCGATCAGGATGCGGACACCGACGCCTCGGCATCCGTCACCGGTCTCACCCTCGCGACCGCAGACCTTCGCCCCGGCGACCTGTTCGTCGCCGTCCAGGGCGGGACGCGCCACGGTGCGGAGTTCGCGACCGATGCCGCGGCACGAGGAGCCGTCGCTGTCGTCACGGATGCCGCGGGTCGCGAGCGTGCCCTGGCCAGCGGCCTGCCGACGATCGTTGTCCCCGACCCCCGCGGGAGCCTCGGCGCCCTGTCGGCGTGGGTCTATGCGACCGGGCCGAACGACACGCTTCCGATCCTGTTCGGCACGACCGGCACGAACGGCAAGACGAGCGTGTCCCACCTGCTCGAGGGCATCCTGACGCAGCTCGGCGTCACCGCCGGACTCTCATCAACCGCCGAACGCCACATCGCCGGCGATGTCATCGTGTCCCGCCTCACCACTCCCGAGGCCTACGAGATGCATGCCCTGCTCGCCCTCATGCGCGAGCGCGGCGTCGAGGCAGTCGCCATCGAGGTCAGCGCCCAGGCCCTGAGCCGCCAACGTGTGGACGGGATCGTGTTCGACGTTGCGGGCTTCACCAATCTCTCGCACGATCACCTCGACGACTACGCCGATATGGCTGAGTACTTTCAGGCCAAGCTCCCGCTCTTTCGCCCCGACCGCTCGCGCCGAGCCGTGATCTGCCTCGACTCGGCCTCCGGCGCCGACGTCGTCGCTGCCTGCGAGGTGCCCTACGTCACGATCGGAACCCCCGCGATCGCCGCCGCCCCGGATGCGGCAGCAGCAGCTGACTGGACTGTCGAGATCCTCGACGAACTGCCCGACGGCACACGTTTCCGCCTGTCGGGTCCCGGAGGTCGCTCGCTGTCCACGACGGTGCCGGTGATCGGGCGCCACATGGCCGCCAACGCCGCCCAGGCGATCGTCATGATCTTCGAGGCCGGCTACGACTGGGAACGCATCACGCGGGCCCTCGACAATGACGTCATCCGCGCGTACTTGCCCGGTCGAACCGAGCTCGTCTCTGGCCCCACTGGTCCCGCGATCTACGTCGATTTCGGCCACTCCCCCGATGCCTTCGAGAAGACGCTCGCCGCGGTCCGCCGCGTCACGCCGGGGCGCGTGCTCATGCTCTTCGGCGCCGATGGTGACCGTGACAAGAGCAAACGCCACGACATGGGCCGCACCGCGGTCGAGGGCAGCGACATCCTGGTCATCACCGACCACCACCCGAGATTCGAGGACCCGGATTCGATTCGGGCGACCTTGCTGGAGGGTGCACGGCGAGCGCGTCCGGATGCCGAGATCTACGAGTACTCGCCGCCCGAGCGGGCGATCGTCGAGGCTGTCGCGCTCGTCGGCGACGGCGACGCGATCCTCTGGGCAGGGCCGGGCCATCAGGACTACCGCGACATCCGGGGCGTCCGCACGCCATACTCGGCGCGCGAGCTGTCGCGCCGCGCGCTGCGCGAGGCCGGCTGGCCGGTGCCCGAGCCACGCTGGCCCGTTCCCTACCCCGACTGACCCCGCTTCGCCCGACTCGAGAGGACCGTCCCGTGGGTTTCTTCGCCTTCGCCATTCTCGGCATCCTGACGGGCATCATCGCCCGCATCATCCTTCCCGGCAAACAGGTCGGCGGCTGGTTCGTCGCGATCTTGCTGGGCCTGCTCGGCGCGATGGTCGGCGGGTGGATCGCCGGGCTGTTCGGACTGGATGTCTACACGACGTTCTGGAACTTCTCGGGCTGGGTGTTCGCGCTGATCGGCTCGATCGTGGTGCTCCTGCTGTTCGGTCTGATCTTCGGGCGCAAGCGCAGCTGACCACTTGTGGTCTGACCACAAACATGTGTGTGGTCAGACCACATGGATGTAGGGATTCGTGCATCTTTCCGACGGGGTTCCTTCGCGGGTCTAGCGTCGGTGTCAGAAGCACTCCCGCGGCGGCGTAATCCGTCGCCGAGACGAGTGACCCACACTTCGACACCCACGAAGGAGATGCGTCACCATGAGCACCGTAACCCCCACCCCCGTCGACCAGGCAGACGCGATCCCCGCAGCCTGGGACGGATTCGTCGCCGGCCCCTGGCAGGACGCCATCGACGTCCGCGACTTCATCCAGCGCAACTACACGCCCTACAGCGGTGACGCCTCGTTCCTGGCTGGGGCAACCGAACGGACGCAGCGAGTCTGGCAGACACTGACCGCGATGTTCCCCGCAGAGCGTGAGCGCGGTGTGTACGACGTCGACGCCACGACGCCCTCGACGATCACCTCGCACGCACCGGGCTATATCGCTCGTGACGACGAACTGATCGTCGGCCTGCAGACCGACGCCCCGCTCAAGCGGGCCATCATGCCCAACGGTGGATGGCGGATGGTCAAGGGTGCCCTGGAGACCTACGGCTACGACGTGCCGGCGGATCTGGAGAAGATCTTCACGACCTACCGCAAGACCCACAACGACGGCGTGTTCGACGTCTACCCGCCCGCCGTCCGCCGGGCACGCAGCAGCCACCTCATCACGGGGCTTCCGGATGCCTATGGCCGCGGCCGCATCATCGGCGACTACCGCCGGGTCGCACTGTATGGAACGGACGCCTTGATCGACGCGAAGAAGGCTGAACACGCCGAGCTCGACATGCACTTCTCGACCGAGGACATCATCCGGAGCCGCGAAGAGAACGCCGAGCAGATCCGCGCGCTGCAGGAGCTGACCCGGATGGCAGCAACCTACGGTTACGACATCGCGCGTCCCGCCGCGAACGCCCGCGAAGCGCTGCAGTGGCTCTACTTCGCCTACCTCGGCGCGGTGAAGGAGCAAAACGGCGCAGCGATGAGCTTCGGCCGCAACACCGGGTTCCTGGACGTCTACATCCAGCGCGACCTGGAGGCCGGCATCCTCGACGAAACGGGAGCGCAGGAACTCATCGACGACCTCGTCATCAAGCTTCGGATCGTGCGGTTCCTGCGCACGCCCGAGTACGACGCCCTGTTCTCCGGCGACCCGACATGGGTGACCGAGTCGCTGGGGGGCACGGGCGTTGACGGGCGAACCTTGGTCACCAAGACCGCGTTCCGTTTCCTGCAGACGCTGTACAACCTGGGCCCCGCACCCGAGCCCAACCTGACGGTGCTCTGGTCGGATGACCTCCCCCGCGGGTTCAAGGAGTTCTGCGCGAAGGTCTCGATCGACACGTCCTCCATCCAGTACGAGTCGGATGCCCTCATCCGGGGCCTGTGCGGAGACGATGCTGCCATCGCCTGCTGCGTCTCGCCCATGAGCGTCGGCAAGCAGATGCAGTTCTTCGGTGCACGGGTGAACCTCGCCAAGACTCTTCTCTACGCCATCAACGGTGGCCGTGATGAGGTCACCGGCAAGCAGGTAGCCCCCGTCATGCCGGCCGTGACCGGCGACGTGCTGGACTACGACGACGTGCGCGGCAAGTTCCGCACGCTGATGGAGTGGCTTGCCGCAACCTACGTCGACGCACTGAACTGCATCCACTACATGCACGACAAGTACGCGTACGAGCGGCTCGAGATGGCCCTGCACGACCGGGAGGTTTTGCGCACGATGGCCTGCGGTATCGCAGGGCTGTCGGTGGCGGCGGACTCCCTCTCGGCGATCAAGTACGCTCGGGTCTCCCCGGTTCGCGATGAGACCGGCCTGGTCACCGACTACGTCGTGGAGGGCGAGTTCCCCACGTACGGCAACGACGACGACCGTGTCGATGACATTGCACGGGAGCTTGTGACCGAATTCATGGAGATGCTGCGCTCGCACCCGACCTACCGGGATGCCGTGCACACCCAGTCCGTGCTGACGATCACCTCGAACGTCGTCTACGGCAAGGCCACCGGCAACACCCCCGACGGGCGCCGCGCCGGAGCCCCCTTTGCACCGGGAGCGAACCCGATGAACGGTCGAGACACGCACGGGATGCTGGCAGCTACCCTCTCCGTCGCCAAGATCCCCTTCGACCAGGCACAGGACGGCATCTCGCTGACCACGACCGTCGTCCCCGCAGGCCTCGGCCGGACCGCGGACGAGCGGGTCGCGAACCTCGTCGGGCTCCTGGATGCGCAGATGGCAGCTGGCGGCTACCACCTGAACGTCAACGTCCTCACGCGGGAAACGCTCGAAGACGCGATGGAGAACCCGGAGAACTACCCCCAGTTGACCATCCGGGTGTCGGGTTACGCCGTCAACTTCGTCCGACTGACCCGCGAGCAGCAGCTCGACGTGATCAGCCGCACCTTCCACGCGGGGGTGTGACATGGCCGCCGTCGCGCTTCCGCAGCCGGCGGTCCACGCGGGCCGCCTCGAGACGCACCACGCGCGTCTCGAGGCGGCCCGCGCCGGCGAGATGGGAAGCGTCCACTCCTGGGAGCTCGTCACCGCCGTCGACGGGCCAGGTACCCGGATGACGCTGTTCCTCTCCGGCTGCCCCCTGCGCTGCCAGTACTGCCAGAACCCCGACACGTGGCTCCAGAAGGATGGAACGCCGACCACACTCGCCGAGATCGTCACACGCATCCGCCGCTACGCCGGT
Source organism: Microbacterium sp. UBA837 (assembly GCF_002296025.1). NCBI lineage: Bacteria > Bacillati > Actinomycetota > Actinomycetes > Micrococcales > Microbacteriaceae > Microbacterium > Microbacterium sp. UBA837. Next base: position 22,045 of record NZ_DBHD01000198.1, on the reverse strand, counting down.
GTATTCCGGGCCACCGGCGGCGGACTGACAATCTCGGGCGGCGAACCGCTGCAGCAGTCAGCCTTCGTTGCCCGCATCCTCCACGAAGCGGCAGCGGAAGGCATCCACACCGCCATCGACACGTCGGGCTACCTGGGCCGCAACGCGTCCGACGCGATGCTCGATGACGTGAGCCTCGTGCTGCTGGACGTGAAATCCGGCATCCCCGAGACCTACCGCACGGTCACTGGACGCGAGCTGCAACCGACGATCGACTTCGGTGACCGCCTTGCCGCGCGGGGGCTTCCCACCTGGATCCGCTTCGTTCTCGTGCCTGGACTCACTGACGCCGAAGACAACGTCGACGCCGTCGCCGAGATCGTCTCGCGGTGGTCGAATGTTGAGCGCGTCGAGGTTCTCCCCTTCCACCAGATGGGCGCATCGAAGTGGGACCGCCTGGGGCGCGCCTACAGCCTTGCCGAAACCCGCGCCCCCGAGCCAGAGCTGATCGAACGCGTGCGCGGCCAGTTCCGCGCCCGGGGCCTGATGACCTACTGACCGCCCCTCCCCCTCGTTACTTTCTTTGTAGCCGTTCGGTGAGCATGCTGGGCGGTGGCAGCCTGCCGGGCTCGGCATGATTGGTCCCCCCTGTCCTCGATGATCCGGGGGGTGTTGTCACCGAGCCTGGTTGGCGGTGGGTGATCGCTGATAGGGGCCAGGCCCGAGCACGCTCGAGGTCGTTCGTAACGTGGATGCCGAGACGCACCGTCGCAGCTGTCAACCCGAGCGAAACGGAGGAGCAGTGGTCACCCAGATTGCGAACTACGACCAGGTCGACGTGTTCGTCGGTCTCGACGTCGGGAAAGGCGAGCATCACGCGGTCGCTCTCGACCGCACCGGCAAGAAGCTCTACGACCGGGCACTCCCGAATGACGAGCGCAGACTCCGCGCGGTGCTCACCGACCTGCAGAAGCACGGTATCGTGCTGCTGATCGTGGATCAGCCGGCAACGATCGGCGCGCTGCCGATCGCGGTTGCGCAAGCCGCGGGCGCCCTGGTCGGATATCTACCGGGACTTGCGATGCGACGCATCGCAGATCTGCACCCGGGCGAGGCCAAGACCGACGCGAGGGATGCGGCGATCATCGCGGAGACCGCACGGACAATGCCGCACACGCTTCGCTCGATCCAGGCGACGGATGAACAGGTTGCCGAGCTCGCGATGCTCTGCGGATTCGACGACGACCTCGCCGCCCAGATCACCCAAGTCGGCAACCGCGTCCGCGGACTGCTGACCCAGATCCACCCCGCGCTGGAACGCGCCATCGGGCCGCGACTGGATCACCCCGCGATTCTCGACTTGCTGCAACGGTGGCCGTCACCGGCGCAGTTGCGCGCAGCGGGCGAGAAGCGAATCGCGACGCGGATGCTGAAACTTGCGCCCCGCAAGGGCCGAGACTGGGCCTACGAGATCACCACCGCGCTCGACCAGCAGTCCGTGGTCGTCACTGGCACCAACGCGGCGGCGCTCGTGATCCCACGCCTCGCTGCACAGCTGGCAACGTTGCGGAAGCAGCGTGACGATGTCGCGGCGGAGGTTGAGAGGCTGGTCGATGCGCACCCTCTTCAGCCCGTCCTGACGAGCATGCCCGGAGTCGGCGTCAGGACCGCAGCTCGACTCCTTACCGAAGTCGCCGGCAAGCACTTCCCCACCGCCGGACACCTCGCCGCCTACGCGGGCCTCGCCCCCGTCACCCGAAGATCCGGGTCATCCATCCGCGGCGAGTACTCGTCGCGACGTGGAAACAAGGTGCTGAAGAACGCGATGTTCCTCTCCGCATTCGCTGCGCTCCGCGACCCCGACTCACGCGCCTACTACGACCGCAAGATCACCCAAGGCAAACGCCACAACCAAGCCCTCCTCGCTCTCGCCCGACGCCGCTCCGACGTGCTCTACGCCATGCTCCGAGACGGCACCCTCTACCTAGCGCCCGCCGCTCGACTGGCGGCCTGAGCTAAGAGCGAATCCGAAGAGCATTCTCGTCCTCGTCCACGATTCCGCCGGGCTTGTATCTTGCCATCGGTACAACTTGTGATAGACATGTGACACAAGATACGAGCGGAGTTCAGATGACGTGGGACAGATTCACCTCAATTGGCGTGCTAGATGTCGTGGCTGCGGCTCTTTCATTGCCATTGATCTCTCTGACGATCGCACTGGTCATTGCCGTCGGCATCCTCGCAACCAAGAGGGCAGGTGCTGACCAACGACCTTCGTCAGCACCGTTTGAAGCTCCGGGTCGTTCCGTGGCATCCAGATACGAGCCCGAGCATCGAGTTCTCGGAGTTGCGGCCGTAGCCGTCATCGTCTTGTTCGCGACCGAGAATGTCGTACGGGGCTACCTTTTAAACCTTGCCGACGTCGTGTCATGGTGGCGATTCGCGACGCCTGTCTTCTGCGCATTCCTCGGGATAGCCATTGCGCTGGTCTTCATCGCTTCTCGCGGCACGGCACGCTCCGAAATTCCGGTAGTGCTCGCTGACCGGCGCACGTGGGTGAGCTTTGGGCCACACTGGGGAATCGTCGGCGCAGGGATCGTTCTGCTTCTGCTGCTCGCGACAACACTCGCGGCGGGCATGGCCTCATCGCCTGATGGGGAGGGTCGCTACGTCTGGCTCGAGATACCCGTGCCGAATGAGTCGACCATCGACCCGATCCGTCTTTGGTTCTATGGATGGGCCTATGGCGTTCCCGTCCTCATCTGCCTCGCAGCGTTGTCGATAGCCACCTGGGCGGCGCTCCGCTGCAACGCCGCACGTCCATACATCCGCCCGGAGACGGTCGGTCTCGAGCGGTTCGAGCGCCGCGAGATCGCAACTGGAATCGTGCGTATTGCCACAGCAGGAATGCTGCTCGCGTTAGGCGGCGCATGGCGATTCATCGCAAGCTCGGGATCAATCTCCCAGCTGGTTATCGAGGGCGAGAACGAAGGCGCACCCTACGAAGCGGCCTGGCGCTACGCCGAGCTCGCCACCGCCGGGGGCTGGCTCGCTCCTGCGCTCGAGATCACAGCCTTCGTCCTTCTGCTGCTGGTCGCGAGCCGACTGCGCCGCCGCAACCACTCGACCACAGTTCCCTCGACGGAGGCAGTCGACCATACGACAAGCGCAGGTGCTGCACTGTGACAACCCATCCGATCCTGTCTTCGACGGAGGAGGGGAACCCAGCGATGGGGATCTACCGGCAATTGCGGGGACTCATCGTTTCTGGGCAACTAGGAGCAAACGAACGCTTACCGACCGTTCGACAAACCGCGAGCGATTTGGGAGTCGCCCCCGGCACCGCAGCGAAGGCCTACAAGCTACTCGAGCAGGACGGTCTCGTCGTCACCCGCACCGCCGCGGGCACACGCGTCGCAGAGTCCGCGGCGGTGCTCCCGCGATCGGTCATACGACGCATACGGGATCTGATCGCCGACGCCGAGTCCACTGGCACCGCCCCCGAGGACGTGATCAACGTGCTGCGAGTGATCTGGCCGAGCGACCCGAGCCAGATCCGCTCTTCCGATGCCGGCGACCCTCCAACGCACTGAGCAGTGGGGCGTTTCGCCTCCCACCGCGAACACGTTCAATCCAGACCATCACGATCGGAACAAATAGTGGGCCAACACCACGTACATCCGGCGGCAATCACACTTCCCCCGACCTTCCAGATCAGCATTCCTCTGGACCTCTTTCAGACCCACGAACTTTCACCGGTCGAAAGCCTGCCCAGCGGAAGGCAGAAATCGTCGATCGGCGCTTGACGAAAGACATAGGGGCACCCCCTCTGGGCGCGAACCCACACCCCCGGCCGCGAACCCCCACGTTCTCGCGCGCGACTCCTGTGGGTTCGCGCCGAGACCTGTGGGTTCGCGCGACGAGGAGGCGAGCTACAGGAGCTCGGCCGCTGTGCGCCGCGCCCAGTCTTCAGCGTCTGCAAGACTCTCTCGGGTCAGGGCGGCGGGGGGCTCGTGGGCCTCGACGACCCGCTCGACGGTATCGAGGATGCCGAGGAATCCGATCCTCCCGTCGTGGAAGGCATCCACAGCCACCTCGTTTGCAGCATTGAAGACCGCCGGATACGTTCCGCCGGCGCGACCCACACGCTTTGCCAGCTCGACTGCCGGAAAGGCCGTGTCCTCAAGCGGCTCGAAGCTCCAGGTGGTCGCGGTGCTCCAGTCGATGGGGAGGCCCACTCCAGCGCTGCGATGCGGCCAGTCAAGACCGAGCGAGATCGGCAGACGCATATCGGGCGGGGATGCCTGGGCGATCGTGGAGCCATCACTGAACTCCACCATCGAGTGGACGACCGACTGCGGGTGCACGACGACCTCGATTTGCGCGTACGGCACGTCGAACAGCAGGTGCGCCTCAATCACCTCGAGTCCCTTGTTGACCAGGGTCGCCGAGTTCGTGGTCACCACGCGCCCCATGTTCCAGGTCGGATGTGCCAGCGCTTCGGCGGGTGTGACCGTCCGCAGCGCATCACGGGAGCGGCCCCGGAACGGCCCGCCCGATGCGGTCAGCACGAGTCGGCGGACCTCTGACCGTTCGCCCGAGCGCAGCGCCTGCGCGATAGCCGAGTGTTCGGAATCCACCGGCACGATCTGGCCGGGACGCGCGAGCGCGGTGACCAGCTCTCCTCCGACGATCAGCGACTCCTTGTTGGCGAGCGCGAGAGTTCGCCCCTCCTCAAGAGCCGCGATGGTCGGGCCGAGGCCAACCGAACCCGTGATGCCGTTCAACACGACATCGGCCTCGACGTCACGGACCAGCTGCTCTGCCTCGTGGATGCCGACAGCCGTACTCTCGACACCGAACTCGCGGGCCTGCGCCTCGAGCACGTCGCGTTGGCTCCCGGTCGCCAGACCCACGACATCGAAGCGATCTCGGTTCCCCCGAATCACATCGAGGGCCTGCGTGCCGATCGAGCCGCTGGAACCAAGGATGATGACGCGGCGCATGCGCTCAGCCTATCGAGGGCCTCGCGATGCGCCGCGCCAGGGTAGCTCTCAGCCGGCCGCAGGCTCGCTGGAGATGATCTCCACGACGAACACGAGCGTCTCGCCTGCCAGTGCATTGGTGTTGGTCACCGACGCTTCGCCATATCCACACAGGGGCGACATCGAAACGAGGACCGTCGAGCCGACCTTCTGCCCCTCGAGCGCCCGCTGGAAGCCGGACACGACCTGTGTCGTCTGGAACGTCGCGGGAGAGCCCTTCTCCCAGCTGGAGTCGAAGACGCTCCCATCGCTCCACTTCACCCCGGTGTAGTTCACCGTGACGCTGTCGCCGGGCTCGACGACAGCGCCGTCACCTTCGGTGAGCACGTCGACGACAACACCACTGGGCGGGTCCGATGCCGGGATCGCGATGGCGGGAGCACCGCTCTCGTCGAACGTGACGGTCGGCATGGCCGTGTCAGCGTCCACGACCTGGCACCACTGATCAGCTGGCGTCACCTCGAGCACATCCAGCACATAGATCTGCGCCGCTGTTTCACCCTGCCCCGGAACTGCCAGAACGATCCGCGAACCCTGCGTGGCGCATCCGAAGAACTCGTCGATGCCCGTGCCGGCTTCCACCGGGATCGGGGCCAGCGGGGCAGAGTCGTCATATCCGGCCGAATCCACCTGCGCTCCCGTGTCACCGTCGAAAACGGTGAGTGCGTACGAAACATATGCGCCGTCTGTCAGCGCCGCTCCATCGCCCGTGATGGCGACGGACCGCTGCATCCCGTCAACGGCGATCGGTGTCGAGAAGGATGCGGTAGGAACTGTTCCGAAGTCTCCCTCCACCGTCACGGACTCGGAAACCGGGCCGGACTCGGCAGCTGCGGCGCACAGTCCGCCGTTGCCGGCGGTGGATGCCGTTGGGTCGCTCTCGGAGGCGGAAGTACAGCCTGCCAGAAGAAGGGCCGCGGTCGCGGCGACGGTCAGGGCGAGAAGGGAACGTGAGCGCACAATGGTCCTCTGCTGTGGGCGGAGCCCCCATCCTTTCGCACAATTCCTCTGTCTCTCCTGGGAATCGCGAGCCCGGCGCCATTCCGATCGGGGAATGAAACCGACGGTAACCTCGACGGGTGACCGTCGAACCCACCGCTCGCACGAACGCGGAGCCCCCCGCCGACGGCAACACGACCCGTCGCCGCATGGGCATCACGTATGCGCTCGGACGTACGGTGATCACGCCGCTTGCCCGCCTGATCTATCGACCCCGTGTCGAGGGCAAGCATCTGGTGCCCCGAAGCGGACCAGTCATCTTCGCGAGCAACCATCTCTCGTTCATCGACTCGATCGCCATCCCTGTCGGCGCGCCGCGGCGGGTTCACTTCCTGGCGAAGTCGAGCTACTTCGAAGGCTCGGGCTTCTCAGGATGGGCCTCGCGGCAGTTCTTCACCTCCATCGGCGCGATACCCGTTCGCCGCGGTGCAGGTCAAGCAGCCCTCGACGCCCTGGAGCAGCAGCGCGCTCTTCTCGAGGAGGGAAGCGCCGTCGCGCTGTATCCGGAGGGCACGCGCTCGATGGACGGACGCCTCTACAAGGGGCGCACGGGGGTCGCCTTCCTGGCGCTCCAGACCGGCGCACCCGTTGTTCCCGTGGGGCTCATCGGCACCGACAAGGTCATGCCGAAGGGAGCCACGATGCCCTCCCCGAAGCACCGCATCACTGTCAAGTTCGGTCAGCCGCTGGATCTGTCCCATCATGGCGACTCGTCATCCGGTCGCGCCCGCCGCGGCGCAACCGATGAGATCATGGCCGCGATCCACGCGCTGTCCGGGCAGGAACTCGCGGGCGCGTACAACGAGGTTCAGCCCCAGTCGCCGATCGAACGCATCAAGCAGGTACTCCCGCACGAGCGCCGCTGACTCCCCGGCTCAACCGTCGATTCCCGCCACGAGCGTCGTAGGACGGTGGTGGACGGGAAAGTTGACCGAGTTCGCGATGAAGCACCACGTGTTGGCCTGCTGATGCGCAGCCTCGGCGGCGGCCCGCATCGACTCGTCCGCTACCGTCACAACCGGATGCAACGTCACCTCGCGGAAGCTCCCCCCACCGTGACCGTCTTGCACCATGACTCCGGTAGCGGTGTCTCGGTAAGCGACGACCACGACACCCGCTTGGACTGCCGCGTGCAGGTAGGACAGCAGGTGGCACTCGCTGAGGGAGGCGACGAGGAGATCCTCGGGGTTCCACCGCGATGGATCCCCCCGAAACGGCTTGTCGCTCGAGGCGAGAAGATCCGGCTTTCCCTCGATCCGCAGGGTCACGTCTCGGGCATAGTCCCGATAGCCCGCCGTGCCGACGCCACGGTTGCCGGTCCATTCCGCCCGGACGATGTAGTCGTGTTCACCCAGCATGGGGCAAGTCTGACACCTGCTCGGGGTCAGTGGCCCGGATAGGCTGTTCGAGTGCCTGAGACCCTCCCTGTTGCTGCTGCCGTCGAGCTCGCGCGGGTGGAACGAGGCGGATTCGTGGAATCCCGCCATGCCGGCGCGGCGATCGTCCTGAACCCCGAGGGTCAGGCCATCGAGCGGCTCGGCGACACCGACGCACCCATCCTTCCGCGGTCATCTTTGAAGCCGATCCAGGCCCTGGCGTGCCTTGCCGCGGGCGCGCAGCTTGCTGACGAGACGCTGGCGCTCGCGACCGCCAGCCATGCCGGAACCGACCGGCACGTCGCAGTGGTCCGTGACATTCTCGACGCTGCCGGGCTGGACGAGCGGAGCCTCCAGTGCCCGCCCGCGTGGCCATCCGGCACGGCGACACGAGATGCCCTGGTCCGCGCCGGAGGAGAGCCCGAGCGGCTTCGTATGAACTGCTCGGGCAAGCACGCGGCAATGCTCGCGGCGTGCGTCGCACAGGGGTGGGACCTTGCCACCTACCTCGACCCCGAGCATCCGCTGCAGGTTCAGATTCGCGAACTCGTCGAGCGGCTGACCGGCGAGCGTGTTCAGGCATCGGTCATCGACGGATGCGGCGCTCCGGTGTTCGCCCTCACTCTGTCGGGCCTTGCCAAGGCAGCGCACCGGATCGGCGGTTCTTCGGAGCGGTCGCCGTTCGCGCTGCATCGCAACGCGGCAGCGCTGGTCGGGGCAGTGCGCCGGCATCCCTGGACGATTGACGGCCCAGGACGGGCCGACACCATCGCGATCGAACAGACGGGAGTCTTCGCGAAGGGGGGTGCCGAGGGCGTGATGATCATGGTCGCGCCGGATGGGACGACGGTAGCCCTCAAGATGCTCGATGGCTCCGCCCGGGCCTCGTCCATCGTCGCGCTGCGTCTTCTCGAGCGAACTGGCGCACTGAGCGCCGCCGACGTCTCACGCGCGCGGGAAGAGCTGCCCCTGCGGGTACGCGGCGGCGAGCGCGACGTCGGCATGATCTCCCCTGCGTTCTGATCGTCATCCGCATCATCCGAGCCGCACCCGACTGACCTCCCGCCCGGGTTCGAGGAGCCATCCGCGCAGCGCGCCGGGAAGACACAGGGGAGGAAGCTCTCGTCGCCCGGTGAGGATGCGGTACTCCGCCGCACACGATGGATCGACCAGAAGAGGACCCTGCGCGCGCAGGGTGGTCAGCGTCGTCCAGAACCTCTGCCACTGCTCGGGTTCAGCGCGCACGACGAGCGAGCGTCCAGGCTCCAGCGCCTGCGGGCTGCCTCCGGCGAGCGCGTGATCGGGTCCCGTGACCACCACGTCACGAGCCAGCCACTGCTCCTGGATGCGCTCAGCGCCGGGGGTGGCGCGCGTAACCCAACACGTCAGTCCGGCCGGCGGTCGCCAGGTTGACTCGTTCGGCACCCTCACCCCTCGAGAAGCAGTTTCGGCCTGGAATACCTGCACGAGCGTCCCGTCGAGTCGTCCTCGACCCGCCGAAGCTGTGGGATCACAGTGGCCCGGCACCCCGCCGGCAGAAAGGTAGTCGCTGCGCTGGGAATGGCGAAGCAGCAGGCGATGCGGCAGGAGATCGGCGACGCGAGCAATCGGCCCCGCGAGACGTTCCAGCCCGAGCAGGAACGGATGTCCCTCCCCGGACGAGCGGGCTATCGTTTCGAGGAGGCCTGCTGCGACATGGGCGTACTCCGACGGGAGCGCCGCCAAGACCGCGTCGGCGTCATCGACCACGACAGCGCCGCGCCGGGTAACGGCGACACGGTTCAGGACGTCCCAGGCTCGCTCGAGATCATCGGAATCGACCCAGGCCTCGACCTCGCCGATCTGGGCCGCGACAGTCTGCAGCGCAGTCGTCACGCCCGATCCGGCGGCTCCGACGACGCACAGGCCCCGAACTGATCTCGCGATCCCGACGGGTTCCTGTCGCTGCAGATGCGGCTCATCGGCGAGCCCGATGAGAAGCGTGTCGTCGTTCCTCCCGCCCGGAAGTGCCACCGTGACCGGGAGGGGCTCGAGCCAGGGCGCCTGTACCGGTGCGGCCTCGGAGCGGGCAGCGATTCGCGACACGAACTCGTCTCCCACCAGCGCGACGCGAATCGGCACCGGCCTGTGGTCTGTCGCGCGTCTGACGAGGGCGCTCCCGGCGCTACGCACGCCGGCAGGCACCCGACAGCCGCTGTCATCTCCGAGCATGAGGCGACTATCGGCAACATCGGCGGCCCGGAGAACAACGCGCAGCAGACAATTGGCCAGAAGCGCCTCACGAAAGACCCCGGTGGCGCGCTGCGTGCCCAAGATCACGTGGATGCCCAGCGCTCTTCCCCGCGCGGTGAGATCAATGAACAGGTTCGCAAGCTCGCTGTGAGAACTCAGTAACGCGGCGAACTCGTCGACGACCACGACCAGACGCGGCAGATCCGCAGCCCCCTCGGCGATATCTCGGACTCCGGCTGCCGCGAGCACGCCCTCACGCCGCCGCACCTCAGCGCGCAGGCTCTCGATCCCTCGCGTTGCCGCAGCCTCGTCGAGATCGGTCAGAACACCGGTGACGTGCGGGAGTCTCCGGAGCGATGAGAACGCTGTGCCTCCCTTGAAGTCCGCGAGGACGAAGACCACATCCTCTGGGCTGTAGTGCGCGGCCAGCGAGGCGACCCACGTTCGCAGTAGTTCGCTCTTGCCGCTGCCTGTCGTACCGACGACCAGCGCGTGCGGCCCGTCGCTGACGAGGTCGAGGCAGAACGCGCTCGCATTCGAGGTCCCGATGACGCTCACAAGGCTTCGAGCACCCGCTCCGGGCTCGGACGCTCGGTGCGGCCCGACCAGACCGTCCAGCGCGAGCTCGCCACTGTCCATCGCTGTCCGCGAGATCTTCTCGCGCAGGGAGCGAGCCAGAAGGCTCGCCTGGAACTCGGAGAGCATCTGTGGGCGAATCTCGAGACTGTCTTCACCGGTGTCCACTGTCGCGTGCGCCGATCCGGTAGCTCTCTGACCGAGCACAACCCGAACTCCGGCGCCACCTCCCCGCCCGATGAGGATCGAGGCATCAACCTCCCCGACGGGGCCGTCCCACCCACTTGAGACATCCAGCGCGATCCGGTGCTGCCCGGGTGTGAACCGATGCGGGAGTTCCTCGACCCACGAGAAACCACCCGGAAGGTCCCCGGTGATCTCAAGATCACCTGGCGGATGGACCAGACACAGTTGGACGAGCATCGCGCGCACCGCCCCAGCAACAAGTGGCTCGGGTCCGACCACGGCGAGGCTGCCGCGCAGCGGCACAGTCGCGGGGGCATCCGGCATCGTCAGGTTCGGCGTGCCGGCAGTTCGCGCGGCGACCTCGGGCGCGAACTCAGCCCGAAGGTCGGACACGTGCTCGGCGGCCACCGTGATCGGTATGTCGCCGCTTCCCAGCACGAGGTGGCCTTGGCGACCCTCGACCTCCCGCCACACCTCTTCCGGATTCTCCAGGAGCCGGCGGATGTCGGGCCAGGCTCGCCATGCACGGTCGCGACGACGGACGACCTCCTTTTCGATCGCCGCGCTCAGCGAGGCAGAGTCCGCCTCGGCTACAGCATCATCCCGGCGCCGCGCACGCCGTGCCGCCCACACGCGGTCCCCGAACCCCGCCACCGCCATCATCGGCGCGAGGGCAGCGAACCACAGGCTCAACACGGATCCGGTCACCGCCCACAGCGCCACTGCCCCGAGCACCGGCACCGCCGTCGCAAGGATCGGAAGACCGGTCGCGGCACGAGCGGGGGCGCGCAGCTTCGTTACGGGGGACAGGCGCTGCGCGGTTCCAGACGGTGAACGCATCACCCCAGCCCATCACCCGGATCGGCGCGATCGCGCTACCGGGCCCACCGTCGCGCCCGAGCGGAGCGATCGCCGCGTTGGGGAGGAACGGAACCTCAGGCCCCCGGAACGCGGGCGACGTTTACAACGACGATCGAGATGTTGTCGCGCCCGCCGTTCTCCAGCGCAGCATCCAGCATCGCCTCAACTGCCGCCGCCGGCTCGGGATGTTCGGCAAGGAAGTGCTGGATGCCGAAGTCAGTGAGCTCCTTGGTCAGCCCGTCAGAGCAGATGACGAACCTGTCGCCATCGACCACGTCGAGGCGGACGTAGTCGGGGGTGACGCTCTCACTGGGTCCGAGCGCCCGCGTTATGACGTTTCCGTACGGGTGGTTCTCTGCCTCTTCCGGGCTCAGTCGCCCGGAGGCGACGAGCTCCTGCACGACCGAGTGGTCAGTCGTGACCTGCACAATCGCGCCATCGCGAAGCAGATAAACGCGAGAGTCCCCGATGTTCAGGGCAACCCAGGATGCCTCGGCGCCCGAGACGTCAAGGAACAGCCCGGTCACGGTGGTGCCGGTCGCCTCGTCGGTTGCCTCCGGACGAGCGGCGATGTCTTTCACCGCGCGCGCGAGGGCCTTCTCGATCGCCTTGGTGGAGACGGAGCCGGTGTCGGCCACAGCGTGGAGGCGTTCGACAGCGCTCGCGCTGGCGATCTCGCCACCGATGTGACCACCCATTCCGTCGGCGACGATGAACAGGGGGAACTCCGCGAGGACGGCATCCTGATTGACCTCACGCCGACGGCCCGTGTCTGTCACCGCGGCCCAGGCGAGCTCGAGGCGATCGCGTGCCAGGTCAACGGTGCGGGAATGGGCGGAAACCTCGGCCACGCGACCCTTTCCTCGTCGTTGTCGGTGCCGGCGCGAGGCACCGACCGTCACATACTAATCGAACGTCAGACACGGGGCGGGGACGTGCGGCGGTGGTGGCGTGCAGTCACTCGCGTCCGACCGGTTCTGCCCCCTCGTCGGCGGGGGCTTCGAACTGAGCGTTGTAGAGCGCCCAGTAGGCCCCCCGCGCGCGCAGCAACTCCTCGTGCGTCCCCTGTTCGACGATCGCGCCGGCTTCCATGACCAGGATGAGGTCGGCATCTCGAATCGTCGAGAGACGGTGCGCGATCACGAACGAGGTCCGGTCGCGCCGCAGGCTGGACATGGCGCGCTGGATCAGGAGTTCGGTGCGGGTATCGACCGACGACGTCGCCTCATCGAGGATCAGGATGCGCGGATCAGCGAGGAAGGCTCGCGCGATCGTGACAAGCTGCCGCTCACCCACCGACAGATTCGTCGCCTCGTCGTCGAGCACGGTGTCGTATCCGTCCGGGAGCGCATGGACGAATCGGTCCACGTATGCCGCCGAGGCCGCCGCCACCAGCTCTTCCTCGCTCGCTTCCGGCCGGCCGTAAGCGATGTTCTCCCGGATCGTGCCCGCGAACAGCCACGTGTCCTGCAGCACCATGCCGGTGCGCGCCCGCAGGTCATCGCGCGTCATCCGTCGCGTATCGAGGCCTCCGTCTGGAAGCCCCGCCGCGGTGTCGAGCAGGATGCCGCCCTCATCCACGTCGTAGAAGCGCATGACGAGGTTGACAAGCGTCGTCTTTCCCGCACCCGTGGGTCCGACGATCGCGACCGTGCTCCCGGATGCCGCGCGCAGAGTCAGGTCATCGATGAGCGGCGTGTCGGCGACATAGCGGAAGGACACGTCGCGGAACTCGAGAGTGCTCGCGTCGCTCGGCACGGTCTCGGCTGGCTCGGGATCGTCGGTCTGCTCGGGCTCGTCGAGCAGTTCGAAGACCCGCTCGGCGCTGGCTACCCCCGACTGCAGCAGGTTCGCCATGGATCCGAGTTGGCTCAGGGGCTGTGTGAACTGCCGCGAGTACTGGATGAAGGCCTGCACGTCTCCGATCGAGAGCATTCCCCCGGCGACCTGCAGCCCGCCGACGACCGCGATCGCGACGTAGACGAGGTTACCGATGAACATCATGGCGGGCATGATGATTCCCGAGAGGAACTGCGCGCCGAAGCTCGCCCGGTACACCTCTTCGTTCTCGGCGGCGAAGTCGGTCTCGGCCTCACGCTGGTGCCCGAACACCTTGACGACCGAGTGCCCCGAGAAAGTCTCTTCGATGCGGGCATTGAGGACGCCAGTGGCCCGCCACTGCGTCACGAAGAGGGCCTGTGAACGGCGCGCGACCAGGACGGTGACGACGATCGTCAGCGGAATGGTGACCAGCGCGATGACCGCTAGAAGCGGCGAGATCACGAACATCATGACCAGCACGCCGATCACGGTCAGGAGCGAAATCACGACCTGCGACAGTGTCTGCTGGAGGCTCTGGCCGATGTTGTCGACGTCGTTGGTGACGCGGCTCAGCAGCTCGCCCCGCTGGACGCGGTCGAAATACGACAGCGGCAGGCGGTGGATCTTCTGCTCGACCTCGATGCGCAGGCGGTGCATCGCGCGCTGGACGACGCCGTTCAGGATGCGGGCCTGCAGCCAACCGAACAGGCTCGCGCCTGCATAGACGGCGAGCACGAGCAGCAAGAGTTGGCCAAGGGCTGCGAAGTCGATACCCGCACCTGGGGTGAAGGTCATCGTCGAGAGCAGGTCAGCCTGCTCCTGCTGACCGTTCGCGATGAGCTGGTCCATGATCTGCTGCTGCGTGGTCCCCGGGGGAACATCCGAGAATTGCAGCGACACGAAACCAGCGAAAACGAGGTTGGTGCCCTCCCCCAGGAGCTTCGGCCCGATCACCGACAGTGCCACCGAAAAGACGCCCAACACGATAACGACGACCAGGAGCGCGTTCTCTCGGCGCAGATGCGCGAGCAGGCGCTTCGCGCTCGCGCCGAAATTCTGCGCCTTCTGCACGGGCATCCCCATCCCGCGTCCCATGGGGCCGCCCCCCATCGGACCGCGCGCGGGAGCTGCACCTGCAGCGGGACGAGGCGCGCTCATGCCGCTGCCTCCGCCGAGAGCTGGGAATCGACGATCTCGCGGTAGGTCTCGCACGTCCCCACGAGCTCATCGTGTCTACCGATGCCGACGATCCGACCGTGGTCGAGCACCACGATCTGATCGGCGTGCTGAATCGTCGACACTCGCTGGGCGACGATCAGGCGCGTAGCGTCAGGAAGTTCGGTGTCGAGGGCTCGGCGAAGCGCGGCATCCGTTCGCAGATCGAGGGCCGAGAACGAGTCGTCGAAGATGAAGATCGGCGGGTTCTTCACGAGCGCTCGCGCTATCGCGACGCGCTGTCGCTGCCCACCCGAGACGTTCGTGCCCCCTTGCGCGATCGGTGCCTCGAGTCCCAGGGGGAAGGACTCGACGAACGAGCGCGCCTGCGCCAGCTCCAGGGCACGCCACAGACTTGCGTCATCGGCGGCGGCATCGCCGTACCGCAGGTTCGAGGCGACGGTTCCGGAGAACAGGAACGCCCGTTGCGGGACCAGCCCGATCCGCGCCCACAGTTCATCGGGATCGTACGAGCGCACGTCGACACCATCGACACGCACCTCCCCCGCCGTCACATCGAACAAGCGCGGCACGAGCCCGATGAGCGTCGACTTGCCGGCCCCGGTCGATCCGATGATCGCTGTCGTCGTGCCCGGCTCGACCGTGAAGGTGATGTCGTGAAGCACCGGATCCTGCGCACCCGGGTAGGCGAAGTCGACGTGCGAGAATTCGACCCGGCCGCGCGGCGCGGGGGCTGCCACGGCGACGGCGGGAGGCTCAACCGAGGGTTCCGTGTCCAGGACCTCGCCGATCCGCTTCGCGCAGACCGCGGCACGGGGGATCATGACGAACATGAACGTCGCCATCATGACACCCATGAGGATCTGCATGATGTAGGTGAGAAAGGCGAAGAGGGTTCCGATCTCGACGCCGTCGTTTTGCACCTGGAAGGCGCCGAACCAGATCACCGCAACGCTCGAGACATTGAGCACGAGCATGACCACGGGAAACATCAGCGCCATGAGGTTGCCCGCGCGAAGTCCTGTCGCCATCACATCGCGGCTCGCGACGTCGAAGCGCTGACGTTCGTGGTCTTCGCGGACGAAGGCGCGAACGACACGGATGCCGCTCAGCTGCTCGCGCATGATCTGATTGACGCGGTCGATCCGCTGCTGCATGACCGTGAACGCGGGAACCATTCGCACGACGATGAGTGAGACCAGGATCAGCAGCACAGGCACCGCTACCGCCATGAGCCACGACAGGCCGGGGTCCTGGCGAATCGCCATGATCACCCCGCCGATCGCGAGCATCGGCGCCGAGACCATCAGCGTCGCCGAAACCTGCACGAGCATCTGCACCTGCTGCACGTCGTTCGTGTTGCGCGTGATGAGAGACGGCGCGCCGAAGCTCCCGACCTCGCGCTGCGAGAACGCGACGACGCGGTGGAAGACATCGGCCCGCAGGTTCTTGCCCATTCCCATGGCAAGTCGCGACCCGAAGTACACGGCGATGATCGCGCACACGACTTGCACGAGCGAGATGACGAGCATGAGACCGCCGGTCGACCAGATGTAGGCGATGTCGCCGGTCACCACACCGTTGTCGATGATGTCAGCGTTCAGAGTCGGAAGCAGCAGCGATGCGATCGACTGAGCGAGCTGAAACACGATGACGGCGATGATGAGCGGCCACGCGGGTCGCAGGTATCGCACCAGGAGGGTCCAGAGCACGAGGAGGTCCTTCCACCGAACGGACGGTCGGGTCCCCGCGGACACGTCCTCGCTGACGCTACGCCCGGCATCCTGCGGCAGGCAAATCACTCGGCTGCGCCGTCAGCGAACGGCCGAGATTGCAACAGCCGAACGTGTGAGAGGCCCCCACCGTGCGGTGGGGGCCTCTGGGGTCAAGCGGGATTAGGCCTTGGGCTCTTCGGGCGCTGCGGGCGGCTCCGGGCTTGCCGGGGGCTGCGGTGCAGCAGCGGGAGGCGCGGC
>NZ_DBHD01000198.1:0-5488 GCF_002296025.1 Microbacterium sp. UBA837 | reverse complement strand
GCGGCCGGAGGAGCGTATCCGGTCGGCGGAGCCGGCGGTGCCGCGTAGCCGGCTGCGGGGCTGGTTGCCGGGTTCGCGGGGTAACCACCGGCCGGAACCTGCGAGGGGATGCCGTCCCAGTTCGTACGGTCTCCCAGGAACCCGTTGCCCGCCCAGGGCGCGGCCGGGATCGCCGTGTTCCAACGCGACTTGTCGAAGGCCGCGATACCGAGCCAGACGATCGAGAGGAAGAAGTAGAGAATGAGCCAGACTGCCTCTTTCTGCAGCTTGAGGCCAACGCGCCAGGCAGCGAGCAGCGTCAGCACGAACGCGGCGAGGCCGATGAGCTGGCCGATGACGGGGATCCAGCCGAGCAGGATCGCCGCACCGATCGCGTAGAGGAGCAGCCAGGGGCTGAGGTCGCCGAGCTTGAGGAAGATCATGCCGTTGTAGACGGGCACCCACGCGCGCCACTTGCCCTGCACGCCAGCCTTGTCGAAGATCCTCATCAAGAAGAACGAGGTCAGGACGTAGCCCGCTGCGGCAAAGATGATCCAGAAGAAGGCGAAGAAGATCAGCAAGCCGATCGACGCGCCGTCGTTGTAATAGACGACCGAGGCGCCTACGTTTTCGAACATGAACGTTCCTCCCGAACGGTCAGGACTCGCACCTCGAGCCGGTGCGCGACGGGGCACTCGCCCGCTGCACCACATGCTAGCGATCCTTGAGCGTAGCTGTCAGTAGATTCTCAGCGTGGGGGCAAGATGAGCGTCATGACGTCGCCGTCGGGGGCCGTCTCGAACCCGGCGTCGCTCGCCCATCTCACGAACTGCGCTGTGTCCGCGAGGTCGGCGCTGGACTCCGCGAGAGCGCGGGTGAGCCGGCCCTTAGCGGCTTTGTTGAAGTGATTGAGCGCTCGCGTCTGCCCGTCCGGAGCCCGCGTCAGGACTCGCACGTAGGCGCTCCGCCCGACCGGTGCAGCCCCGAGCGCAACGTAGGCCTCGGACCTCAGGTCGAGCACAAACCCGCGGGTGTCACGGGCGAGCGCTGCCGCGACGGGACCGGCCCAGAGGCGCCGCTGCGAGGCGAGGCCGGGAAGACTGATGCCCGCACCCAGCCGGTAGGACGGAATGGGGTCCAGAGCACCGACCAGGCCGAAAGGCGCGGAATGGATCACGACATGGTCGCCGAGCCAGCGCCTGGCAGACGAGTCGAGACTCGAGGCATCCAGAGCGTCGAAAAGCACTCCCGTGTACCTGTCGATCGCCGGCATCGTCGGGGAGGTGCGCAGCGACCGGTTCGTTTCGATCTCGCCGCGCTGCTTCGGCCCGAGCTTCAGGACCTTGGCTGCGGCATCCGGGTCATCGCTCAGCCGCACCAGCGCGTCGATCACCGACTCGCGGATCGGCGTGAGTTCAGAAAACGCCAGACGGGATGCATCCCACGGCGCACCCTCTCCGCCTGGTCGCTTCGTCTCCGAGGGAGGCAGCAGGATCAGCACCGCATCTCCTCACCGAGAAAGGCGAAATCGCCGAGGTAGGACGGATGACGATGCATTCGTCCTACCTCGGCGATTCTTCCTACGCCCGTTCAACGCGGCCGAGGCCTACGCCGGGCGGATGCTGATGTCAGGCGACGAGAGCAGCGTTGCCGGCCACGATCGTGACGACATCGCTCTCGATGGAGAGGAAGCCGTCCTGAGCGTTCGCGACGACCTTGCTGCCGTCATCCTTCGTGATGCGCACCTGGCCCTCGGCGAGGATCGCGAGCACCGGCTCGTGACCCGCCATGAAGCCGATCTCACCCTCGACGGTCTTCGCGACGACGAGGGATGCCTCCCCCGACCACACTTCGGCGTCGGCGGAGACGAGGCTGACGTGCAGCGGCATGATCAGCCGTTCTCCTTCTGGATCTGCGCCCAGCGCTCTTCGACGTCGGAGATGCCACCCACGTTGAAGAACGCCTGCTCGGCCACGTGGTCGAAGTCGCCCTTGACGATCGCGTCGAACGACTCGATCGTCTCCTTGATCGGAACCGTGGAGCCCTCGACACCGGTGAACTTCTTGGCCATGTAGGTGTTCTGCGAGAGGAACTGCTGGATGCGGCGCGCACGCGACACGACGACCTTGTCCTCTTCGGAGAGCTCGTCGACACCGAGGATCGCGATGATCTCCTGCAGTTCCTGGTTCTTCTGCAGGATCTGCTTCACCGCGGTTGCCACACGGTAGTGGTCTTCACCGACGTACCGCGGGTCCAGGATGCGGCTGGTCGAGGTCAGCGGGTCGACCGCGGGGTACAGACCGCGCGAGGCGATCGCACGCGAAAGCTCGGTGGTCGCATCGAGGTGGGCGAAGGTCGTAGCCGGCGCCGGGTCGGTGTAGTCGTCGGCGGGGACGTAGATCGCCTGCAGCGAGGTGATCGAGTGACCGCGCGTGGAAGTAATGCGCTCCTGGAGCACACCCATCTCGTCGGCGAGGTTCGGCTGGTAACCCACAGCGGAGGGCATGCGGCCGAGAAGCGTCGAGACCTCGGAACCTGCCTGCGTAAAGCGGAAGATGTTGTCGATGAACAACAGCACGTCCTGCTTCTGCACGTCACGGAAGTACTCGGCCATCGTCAGCGCCGAGAGCGCCACACGAAGACGGGTCCCCGGCGGCTCGTCCATCTGACCGAAGACGAGGGCGGTCTTGTCGAAGACACCTGCCTCTTCCATCTCGTGGATCAGGTCGTTACCCTCACGGGTACGCTCACCGACACCGGCGAACACCGACACACCACCGTGGTCCTGCGCAACACGCTGGATCATCTCCTGGATGAGGACGGTCTTGCCGACGCCCGCACCACCGAACAGACCGATCTTTCCACCCTGCACGTAGGGGGTCAGCAGGTCGATGACCTTGATGCCGGTCTCGAACATCGTCGTCTTGGACTCGAGCTGGTCGAAGGCCGGCGCCTTGCGGTGGATGCCCCACCGCTCGGTGATCTCGATCTTCTCGCCCGGCTCGGCGTTGAGGACCTCGCCGGTCACGTTGAACACGTGGCCCTTGGTCACGTCGCCGACCGGCACCGAGATCGGGCCGCCCGTGTCACGGACTTCCTGACCACGGACGACACCGTCGGTGGGCTTGAGCGCGATGGCGCGGATGAGGTCGTCGCCAAGGTGCTGTGCGACCTCGAGGGTCAGCTCGCTGGACTCGCCCTCGATCGTGATCGTGGTGGTCAGCGCGTTGTAGATGTCGGGGATCGAGTCATGCGGGAACTCGATGTCGACGACGGGGCCGGTGACGCGCGCGACGCGGCCGACGACCGCGGTCTTCTCGGCGGTTGCGGTGGGAGTCATGGTCATTCTCTTTCGTGTCAGGTCTACTTGCCCGACGCCAGAGCGTCGGCGCCGCCGACGATCTCGGCGATCTGCTGCGTGATCTCGGCCTGTCGCGCGTTGTTGCGCAGGCGGGTGTAGTCGGTGATGAGCTTGTCGGCGTTGTCGCTCGCGGACTTCATGGCCTTCTGCGTCGCCGCGTGCTTCGCAGCAGACGACTGCAGGAGCGCGTTGAAGACGCGGCTCTGGATGTAGACGGGCAGCAACTGGTTCAGCACGGTTTCGGCATCCGGCTCGAACTCGTAGAGCGGGTACACCTGCGCGGATACCGACTCCTCGGCCTCGACGACCTCGAGCGGCAGCAGGCGGACCTGCTCGGGGCTCTGGGTCATCATGCTAACGAAGCGGTTGTAGACGAGGTGGATCTCGTCGACCCCTCCTTCGTCACCCCCGCGGTCGTAGGCATCCAGCAGCGCTGCCGCGATCTCCTCGGCGGTGTGGAAGTGCGGAGTGTCGGTGTCACCGGTCCACTGCGCCGCGCTTGCCATCTTGCGGAACTGGAAGTAGCCGACTGCCTTGCGTCCGACCAGGTAGAAGACAGGTTCCTTACCCTGGTCGCGCAAGAGCTGTGCAAGCTCCAGACCCTCGCGGAGGATCTGCGAGTTGAACGCGCCGGCAAGTCCACGGTCGGAGGCGAAGATCACCACGGCCGAGCGCCGGATGACCTCGCGCTCGGTCGTGAGCGGGTGATCGACGTTCGAGTGCGTGGCAACCGCCGACACCGCGCGGGTTACCGCGCGAGCGAACGGAGCTGACGCCCGCACGCGACCCATCGCCTTCTGAATGCGCGAAGCCGCGATGAGCTCCATCGCCTTCGTGATCTTCTTGGTCGTCTGGGCAGAAGAGATCTTCTGCTTGTAGACCCGGAGTTGTGCGCCCATGGTTTATCGCCCTCGCGCGCCCTTAGTGGCGGCCCTTGACGATCTTCTCCTGGTTGACGTCCTCGGCCTGCGCGGCGCCGACCTCTTCGTGGCCGGGCTTGGAGATCGCCTGACCCTTGCCGGAGCGGAACTCCAGCACGAAGTCGTCGACGACCTTCTCGAGCTCGGCGACGGTGTCGTCATCCAGCACGTTGGTCTCGCGAAGACGGTCGAGGATCGTCGTGTTGCGGCGCAGGAAGTCCAGCAGCTCGCGCTCGAAGGGCAGCACATCCTCGACCTCGATCGTGTCGAGCTTGCCGTTGGTGCCTGCCCAGATCGAGACGACCTGCTCTTCCACCGGGTACGGCGAGTACTGCGGCTGCTTGAGCAGCTCGGTCAGGCGCGCACCGCGGGCCAGCTGTCGGCGGGATGCCGCATCCAGGTCGCTCGCGAACATGGCGAATGCCTCGAGCGAGCGGTACTGAGCGAGCTCGAGCTTGAGCGTTCCCGAGACCTTCTTGATCGACTTCACCTGGGCGTCACCACCCACGCGCGAAACCGAGATACCCACGTCGACCGCGGGACGCTGGTTCGCGTTGAACAGGTCGGACTGCAGGAAGATCTGGCCGTCCGTGATCGAGATCACGTTGGTCGGGATGTAGGCCGAGACGTCGTTAGCCTTGGTCTCGATGATCGGAAGACCCGTCATGGAGCCGGCACCCAGCTCATCGGAGAGCTTGGCGCAACGCTCGAGCAGACGCGAGTGCAGGTAGAAGACGTCGCCGGGGTACGCCTCGCGGCCCGGCGGGCGGCGCAGCAGCAGCGACACGGCACGGTAGGCCTCAGCCTGCTTCGACAGGTCGTCGAAGATGATCAGGACGTGCTTGCCGCCGTACATCCAGTGCTGGCCGATGGCCGAGCCGGTGTAGGGAGCCAGGTACTTGAAGCCGGCGGGGTCTGATGCGGGAGCTGCGACGATCGTCGTGTACTCCATGGCACCGGCATCCTCGAGCGCGCCCTTGACGGAGGCGATCGTCGAACCCTTCTGACCGATGGCGACGTAGATGCAGCGGACCTGCTTTGTCGGGTCTCCCGACGCCCAGTTGTCCTTCTGGTTGATAATCGTGTCGATCGCGATCGCCGTCTTGCCGGTCTGGCGGTCGCCGATGATCAGCTGACGCTGACCGCGGCCGACGGGGATCATCGCGTCGATCGCCTTGATGCCGGTCTGCATCGGCTCGTGCACGCTCTTGCGCTGCATGACGCCCGG
>NZ_DBHD01000001.1:18752-19161 GCF_002296025.1 Microbacterium sp. UBA837 | reverse complement strand
TCCCGTACCGGCGAAGAACCGCCCCAATCAATCCAGTGGTGCTAAGTGCCCGAATCCCTTTGTACGATCCCTTCGGGGTGAGGCATTGGGCCTAGCGCACGACCCCATGCTGGTGCGGTTAGCGTATTAACAGGTGTGACGCAGGAAGGTAGCCCAAGCCAGGCGATGGTTGTCCTGGTGCAAGTGCGTAGGCCGAGTGATAGGCAAATCCGTCACTCATATGGCTGAGACACGATGCGGATAAAAAGTGGGTGATCCTATGCTGCCGAGAAAAGCATCGACGCGAGGTTCTAGCCGCCCGTACCCCAAACCGACTCAGGTGGTCAGGTAGAGAATACCAAGGAGATCGAGAGAATCGTGGTTAAGGAACTCGGCAAAATGCCCCCGTAACTTCGGGAGAAGGGGGGCC
>NZ_DBHD01000001.1:11726-18369 GCF_002296025.1 Microbacterium sp. UBA837 | reverse complement strand
GCGACTGTTTACTAAAAACACAGGTCCGTGCCAAGTCGCAAGACGATGTATACGGACTGACGCCTGCCCGGTGCTGGAAGGTTAAGAGGACGGGTTAGCGCAAGCGAAGCTCAGAATTTAAGCCCCAGTAAACGGCGGTGGTAACTATAACCATCCTAAGGTAGCGAAATTCCTTGTCGGGTAAGTTCCGACCTGCACGAATGGCGTAACGACTTCCCAACTGTCTCAACCGCGAACTCGGCGAAATTGCACTACGAGTAAAGATGCTCGTTACGCGCAGCAGGACGGAAAGACCCCGTGACCTTTACTACAGCTTGGTATTGGTGTTCGGTGTGGCTTGTGTAGGATAGGTGGGAGACTTTGAAGCAGGGACGCCAGTTCTTGTGGAGTCGTTGTTGAAATACCACTCTGGTCACTCTGGATGTCTAACTTAGAACCGTAATCCGGTTCAGGGACAGTGCCTGGTGGGTAGTTTAACTGGGGCGGTTGCCTCCCAAAAAGTAACGGAGGCGCCCAAAGGTTCCCTCAACCTGGTTGGCAATCAGGTGGCGAGTGTAAGTGCACAAGGGAGCTTGACTGTGAGACTGACAGGTCGAGCAGGGACGAAAGTCGGGACTAGTGATCCGGCAGTGGCTTGTGGAAGCGCTGTCGCTCAACGGATAAAAGGTACCTCGGGGATAACAGGCTGATCTTGCCCAAGAGTCCATATCGACGGCATGGTTTGGCACCTCGATGTCGGCTCGTCGCATCCTGGGGCTGGAGTAGGTCCCAAGGGTTGGGCTGTTCGCCCATTAAAGCGGTACGCGAGCTGGGTTTAGAACGTCGTGAGACAGTTCGGTCCCTATCCGCTGCGCGCGTAGGAAGTTTGAGAGGATCTGACCCTAGTACGAGAGGACCGGGTTGGACGAACCTCTGGTGTGTCAGTTGTTCCGCCAGGAGCACCGCTGATTAGCTACGTTCGGGATGGATAACCGCTGAAAGCATCTAAGCGGGAAGCCGGCCTCAAGATGAGACTTCCATGCCTACGGGCGAGAGGCTCCCAGCAGACTACTGGGTTGATAGGCCAGATGTGGAAGCGTGGTAACACGTGCAGCTGACTGGTACTAATAAGCCGATGACTTGATAACACACCGTTTTTGGTGCTTGCGTCCACTGAGTGGTTCTCGATGTACGGTCGAGAACCGCATGACAATGACTTTTGTTGTGCAGACTGAAACATCAATAGTGTTTCGGCGGCCATAGCGAGAGGGAAACGCCCGGTCCCATTCCGAACCCGGAAGCTAAGCCTCTCAGCGCCGATGGTACTGCAGGGGGGACCCTGTGGGAGAGTAGGACACCGCCGGACTTCTTTTAAGAAATGGCCACCCAATGCTGGGTGGCCATTTCTCGTTAACAGGCCACTGCATCGCTGAGGTACGCCACGTGGAAGGATCGGGCACGAGATGGTAGAGGACAGCGCGCCGAACGCGGATGATTCGGACCGTCGCGACCGCAAGGATCGAGCGGCTCGTCCGTATCGCGAGGGCAGTTCTGCGCGGGGTGGCCGACCCGATCGGGCTGGTTCGGATCGTCGGGCTGGTGCTGGGCGGAGCGCTCCCGGTGACAAGTCAGCCCGCGGCTCGTCGCGAGGCCCTCGCGACGGCGGCGCGAGTGGAGGCGAAGCCCGTCCTCGCTACAGCGATGACCGCGGCCGGCCCCACGGCTCGGCCCGCCCCCGCGGCGCGGGTGAGCGTGACGCCGACAGGCCGCGCTCGTCTGAACGAGGTGGTCGTCCGTCCGATCGTGGAGGACGGCCGTTCGATCGAAGTGGTCGTCCCTCCGATCGAGGTGGTCGTCCGTCCGAGCGCGGTGGTCGTCCATCGGATCGCGGAGGCCGCCCCTCGGAGCGCAGAGGCGATACGGACCGCGGTCGCGCAGATCGTCCGCAGCGTAGGGAACGCCCACCTCGCGACAACGAAACCCGCGAACGCGCGCCCGAGATCCCTGAAGAGATCACCGCCCGGGACCTCGCTGCGCCCGCCCGCAATGAGCTCAAGACCTTGAGCAAAGAGAACGCGGACGCCGTTGCCCGGCACCTCGCCATGGCGGCGCGGGTGATCGATACCGATCCGGCCCTCGCGCACGAGCACGCGCAGGCCGCGGTCAAGCGTGCGGGTCGGATCGCCGTGGTCCGTGAGACTGCCGCGATCACCGCGTACGCGACCGGGGACTTCGCCCTCGCGCTGCGTGAGCTGCGGACGTATCGCCGCATCTCGGGCAAGGATGACCAGATCGCTCTGCTCGTCGACAGTGAACGCGGGGTGGGGCGTCCCGACCGTGCCCTGGAGGCGGGCCGGGCCGTCGACCGCGACGCGCTCCCGGCGGGGGTACGTGTCGAGCTCGCGATCGCGATGTCTGGCGCGCGCCTGGATCTGGGCGAGCCCGAGCGCGCGCTCAGTGAGCTCGATATTCCGGAGCTCGACCCGGATCGCGCCTTCGAGTGGTCACCCGCGCTCTTTGCCGCCCGTGCCACGGTTCTGGACGAGCTCGGACGCGTCGATGAGGCACAGGAGTGGCAGCGGCGGGCGATCATCGCCGCCGATGCCCTGGATGCGGCAGCCGGCTTTGCCGAGAGCGAAGAGCTGTTCGTCGAGGACATTGAACCCGGGGAACTCTCGTCCGAAGGGCCCACCGCCGCGCCGGCGGCCACCGCCGAGCCGACCTCGCGTCCCGCGACTGAGACCGAGCGCGCCGACGGAGAGGGCTGATGGCGAAGTTCTCGCGGCGGCGCACGTCATCGACGCCGCTCGATGGAGTGGATGCGGTCCTCGCCGACCTCGACGGTGTCGTCTACGCCGGGGCCGGCGCATTGCCGTGGGCAGTGGAGAGCCTGTCAGCGCTGGGGGAGCGGCGCCTCGGGTTCATCACGAACAATGCATCCAGGACCGACGAGGCTGTCGCCGAGCACCTTCGGGAGCTTGGCCTTGCGACGCAGGCATCGGACGTGGTCACCAGCCCGCAAGCGGCAACGCGTCTGCTGCGTACCCGCGTAGAACCGGGCGCGACGATTCTCGTCGTCGGTGGTGAGGGGCTGGTCGTCGAACTCGAGAACGCCGGGTACGCCGTCACCCGGAGTGCTGAGGATTCGCCGGCGGCTGTCGTGCAGGGTTTCGCCCCGGATGTGGGGTGGAAGCAGCTGGCAGAGGCGGCGTTCGCGCTGAAGACCCCGGAGGACGAGGGTGGCATCCCCTGGATCGCCACCAACACCGACTGGACGATCCCGCAGGCCCGCGGGATCGCACCGGGCAACGGCACGCTCGTCTCGGCGGTGCACACTGCCGTCGGGCGCCTGGCGACCGTCGCGGGAAAGCCCGAGACGCCGATCTTCGAGGAGGCTGTCGCGCGTTTCGGGGCGCAGCATCCGTTGTTCATCGGTGACCGCCTCGACACCGACATTCTCGGCGCCTGCCGGGCCGGAATCGCCTCGGCTCTGGTGCTGACGGGAATCGACCGGCCCAAGCACGTGCTGGCAGCTCCCGCCGGATCGCAGCCCACGTTTATCCTCGGTGATCTTCGGGAACTCTTCGAGCCGTACCCCGAGGCTGTGACCCATGACGGGGTGACGGAGGTGCGGGGTGCTCGCGTTCGCATCGATGGTCCCGATGTGGAAATCCTCGCGGAGGGGGAGCGCCCCATCGACCTCCTGCGTGCCGGGGCTGCCGCGATCTGGCGGACCGGCCGTGCGATCTTCGGGTTCCGTGTGCCGGAGCGCCTCTACGCGGATCCATTCCACCGGCCCTGAGCGTTCACCGGCCCTGGGGCTCCACCCTCCTGGGGCCTTCACCGCGCTGTCGGGCCTGATCGCGCTGTCGCGCCCGTAGTCTGGGTGTCATGCTCAGCGACGACCGTCCCGATGAGGATGCCGCCTCCGACGAGATCAAGGACGGCGACACCGTGACGGAAGCCGCCGCTCCCCGCCCTGACGAAAACCTTCTCTCGCAGCTGGATATCGTCGAGTCGCAGCCGCTGTCTGACCGGGCTGCGGCGTACGAAGCCATCCACGAAGACCTGGCTCGGCGCCTGGAGCACAATCCTGAGGCGCCTCGTCAGTGATCTCTCGCCGATGACACCCCGACTGGATGCCGAGCTCGCCGCTCGCGGCCTGGCGCGCTCGCGAACGCATGCTGCGCGCCTGATCTCCGCGGGCAGCGTCACCGTCGACGGGCGCGGGGTGGTGAAGCCGTCAGCGGCAGTGGACGCGGCATCCGTCATCGAGGTAGCAGCCGAGGATCACTACGTCAGCCGTGGGGCGCACAAACTCGTCGCGGCGCTCGAGGCGTTCGGGGTGGACGTCGCGGGCAGAGCTGCGCTGGACCTGGGTGCGTCAACCGGCGGGTTCACACAGGTGCTGCGGGAGCGCGGGGCAACGCCGGGCGTTGCCGTCGACGTCGGCCACGGACAGCTCGCGGCCGGCATCGGATCCGACCCCGAGGTCATCTCGGTCGAGGGGTTCAACGTGCGTTACATGGATGCCGAGACGCTGCGCTCGGCATCCGGCGTGGGACTCGAGCCTCGGATCGTCGTGGGGGACCTCTCCTTCATCTCCCTGAGCCATGTCCTTCCTGCGATCCGCCGCGTGGCGGCGGCGGATGCCGACATCGTCCTGCTCGTAAAGCCGCAGTTCGAGGTGGGGCGCACCGGCATCCGCGAAGGGGTCGTGACCGATGCAGCGCTGCGTTCCGAGGCCGTCATGGGGGTCCTGTGGTCGGCGTGGGACACGGGACTCGGCACTCTCGGGGTGATTTCCTCCCCGATCGTGGGTACCCACGGCAACCTCGAGTACCTCGTGCATCTTGCCGCGTCGCGGGGGAGCAATCCGACAGAATGGATCAGCACGGTGAATCAGCTGACGGGAGCAGGATGACCGACGAGGCGCGCAACATCCTCGTGGTCGCGCACGGGCGTCGACCTGACACGGTGGGCGCTGCTGCCCGTGTGATCGGCGCCCTGCGTGACGCGGGCGCAACACCAGTGCTCTCCTCCGACGACCGGGCTGAGCTCGACTCCGCGATACCGGGGCCGCTCGCGACCCTCGGTGCTGATGTCGCGGTAGCCGACATCGAGCTGGCGATCGTCCTCGGGGGCGATGGCACAATCCTGCGGGCCGCAGAACTCGTTCGCGAGGGCAGCGCCCCGGTTCTCGGGATCAACATGGGTCACGTCGGCTTCCTCGCCGAGATCGAGCGCGATGACATGGACGAGGCAGTCCGGCGGGTCATCGACCGCGACTATACGGTCGAAGAGCGACTCGCGCTGCAGGTGCGGATCAAGGACCGCGACGAGCAGGTCATCTACGAGACGTGGGCGCTGAACGAGGCCACGGTCGAAAAGGCCAGCCGGGAGCGGATGCTCGAGGTCGTGATCGAGATCGACGGCCGGCCGCTGTCGTCGTTCGGCTGCGACGGCATCGTGGTGTCCACTCCGACCGGCTCGACCGCGTACAACTTCTCCGCCGGCGGTCCGGTGATCTGGCCGGGAGTCGAGGCGATCGCCGTCGTCCCGCTGTCGGCGCACGCGCTGTTTGCCAAGCCGCTCGTGATCGCGCCCGAGCACACCGTGGCCGTCGAGTTGCTCGAGCGCACGAACGGCACGGGCATCCTGTGGTGCGACGGCCGCCGCTCGCACGATCTTCCGGCCGGGGCGCGCGTCGTCGTCCGCCGATCCGAGCGTCCGGTGCGGCTTGCGCGCCTGCATCCCGCGTCGTTCACCGACCGGCTCGTCAAGAAGTTCCGCCTGCCCGTCGAAGGATGGCGCGGCCCGTCACCCGCCGCGGAGAGTTCGTGATCGAGCAGATGACCCTGCGGGACCTCGGCGTCATCGCCGAGGCCACCCTGCCCATCGGTCCGGGTTTCACGGCGATCACGGGTGAGACCGGCGCGGGCAAGACGATGGTCGTGACCGGCCTCGGCCTGCTTCTCGGTCAGCGCTCGGACAGCGGTGCAGTGCGCGCGGGGGCGGCGCAGGCATCCGTTGAGGGCGTGTGGATCGTGCCGCCCGACGGGGCTGTGGCAGAGCGGGTGCGCGAAGCTGGCGCCGACGTCGAACCGATCGACGAGACGCGGGCCGAGCTGATCGTCGGGCGCATCATCTCGAGCGAGGGACGCAGTCGGGCTGCAGTCGGCGGGCGAGCAGCTCCCGCCGCGGTCCTGTCGGATCTTGCCGATGACCTCGTGGTCGTGCACGGGCAGTCCGAGCAGTTGCGGCTGCGCTCGGCTGCCGCCCAGCGCGACGCTCTCGACCGGTTCGGCGGTGCCGACGTCGCCGACGCGCTCGTCACCTACCGGGACCGGTTTGCGGCGTGGGAGGGACTGGACGAGGAACTGACGACCCTGATCACCGATCGCGACGCGCGGGCTGCGGAAGCCGAGGAACTGCGCGCCGCGATCGCGGTGATCGAAGCGGTGGCACCGCGCGCCGGGGAGGATGCCGAACTCACCCAGCGGGCCGAGCGGCTCGCGAACGCCGAGGCGCTGCGGGAGGCCGCGGCGCTGGCGCATGCGGCACTGACAGCCGAAGACGAGGCAACAGACGCGACGACCCTCGTCGGGGAGGCGCGGCGTGCCCTGGAGCGTGCCGCGGGAAGTGACCCCGAGCTCGAGCGTCT
>NZ_DBHD01000001.1:1774-11326 GCF_002296025.1 Microbacterium sp. UBA837 | reverse complement strand
GATGAATCGGGTCCGCACGAACTTGCCGCCGTCGAGGAGCGCCGTGCCGCACTGTCCGAACTGGTGCGCGCGCATGGCTCCCTGGATGAGGCGATCGCGCTTCTGGACACCGGGTCGGCACGGCTGGCAGAACTCGACGACGACGGCGAGCGGGTCGAGCGACTCACTCGGGAGCGGGAGGAGGCGGCATCCGCTCTCGATGAGGCGGCAGCTGCCCTCACGGCGGCGCGCACGACGGCTGCCGCCCGCCTCGGAGAGCTCGTGACCGCCGAGTTGCATGCTCTGGCGATGCCGGATGCCGAGATCGAGGTTTCCGTCACCCCCGCAGCTCCGAGCCGCTCCGGGCGGGACGAAGTGGCGATCCTCCTGGCACCCCACCCGGGTTCGTCGCCACGCCCGGTCTCGCGCAGCGCATCCGGCGGTGAGCTCAGCCGCGTCATGCTCGCGATCGAAGTCGTGATCGCGGCGGTCGATGCCGTGCCCACCTTCGTTTTCGACGAAGTGGATGCCGGAATCGGCGGCGCTGCGGCCATCGAGGTTGGCAGGCGCCTGGCGCGCCTGGCGCAGACATCCCAGGTGATCGCCGTGACCCACCTCGCGCAGGTCGCGGCGTTCGCGAACAACCATCTGAGCGTGGTCAAGGCCAGCGATGGCGCCATCACGGCATCCGGTGTTCACCAGCTCACCGGCGCCGCCCGGGAGGCCGAGATGGCGCGGCTGCTGTCGGGGATGCCAGACTCCGAGGCAGCGCTCACCCACGCCCGCGAGTTGCTCGACCTGGGCGCGATTGCCGACTGATAGGATCGAAGCCCGTGATGCAGACCCCGAGTGACTCGCACGGTTCCCCTTCGGACGACGCCCCGGCGTCCCCCTTCTCTACCGGTGACGAGCGCTCGTCGGGCCTGACGACGACGAAGCATATTTTCGTCACGGGAGGTGTCGTTTCCTCCCTCGGCAAGGGTCTGACTGCCGCAAGCCTCGGCAACCTCCTCACCGCGCGCGGCTTGCGGGTCGTGATGCAGAAGCTCGACCCGTATTTGAACGTCGACCCCGGAACGATGAACCCGTTCCAGCACGGCGAGGTCTTCGTGACCGATGACGGTGCTGAGACCGACCTCGACATCGGGCACTACGAGCGGTTCCTCGACATCGACCTGAGCCAAGCGGCCAACGTCACGACCGGACAGATCTACTCCCAGGTCATCGCCCGCGAGCGCCGGGGTGAGTACCTCGGCGACACGGTGCAGGTCATCCCGCACATCACCGACGAGATCAAGCGGCGCATGCGGTTGCAGGCAACCGAGGACCCGCAGCCCGATGTCATCATCACCGAGATCGGCGGCACCGTCGGTGACATCGAGTCGCAGCCGTTCATCGAGTCGGCGCGCCAGATCCGGCACGAGCTGGGTCGCAAGAACGTCTTCTTCGTGCACGTGTCGCTCGTGCCGTTCATGGGAGCCTCGGGGGAGCAGAAGACCAAGCCGACGCAGCACTCCGTGGCGACGCTGCGCTCGATCGGCATCCAGCCCGACGCACTCGTGCTGCGCAGCGATCGTCCCGTCACCGAGGCGAACAAGCGCAAGATCGCGCTCATGTGCGACGTCGACGAGGGCGCCGTCGTCAACGCGGTCGACGTGCCGAGCATCTACGACATCCCGACGATGCTCCACGACCAGGGGCTGGATGACTACATCGTCGACGCGCTCGATATCGCGAAGGCCGACCGCGTGGACTGGACGCGCTGGAACCGCGTACTGCAGGCGGTCCACAACCCCAAGCACGAGGTGACGATCGGGCTGGTCGGCAAGTACATCGATCTTCCCGACGCCTATCTGTCGGTGACCGAGGCCCTGAAGGCCGGTGGGTTCGCGCACGAGACCCACGTGACCATCACCTGGATTCCCTCGGACCTGTGCGAGACCCCGGAGGGCGCGGCGAAGGCGCTCGCGTCGGTCGATGGGATCGTCGTTCCCGGCGGTTTCGGCATCCGTGGCATCGAGGGCAAGCTCGGTGCGCTGCGTTTCGCGCGCGAGCAGGGCATCCCGACGCTCGGCCTGTGCCTGGGCCTGCAGTGCATGGTCATCGAGTACGCCCGCAACATGGCAGACCTGCCGGGGGCATCCTCGAGCGAGTTCGATCCCGACACCGAGTTCCCGGTCATCGCGACGATGGCAGAGCAGGTCGACATCATCGACCACGGCGACCTGGGCGGCACCATGCGGCTGGGGCTGTATCCGGCGCAGCTCGACGAGGGCTCGATCGCGGCCGAGGTCTACGAATCAACGCGCGTTTCGGAGCGCCACCGCCACCGGTACGAGGTCAACAACGCCTACCGCGACCGCCTCGCCACCGCAGGCCTGCGTTTCTCGGGGCTCTCGCCCGACCGGAACCTCGTCGAGTACGTCGAGCTGCCGCGTGAGGTGCACCCGTACTACATCGCGACCCAGGCCCACCCCGAGCTGCGCTCGCGGCCGACGGCGCCGCATCCGCTTTTCCGCGGGCTCGTGGGTGCAGCTCTCGACCGTCACCGCGCGAGCGAGCTCTTCGACGTCGAATCGGATGAGTGACGAGTCCGATGAGTGACGCAGTGACCGGCGGCGTGCGTGATGAGCCGTTCGAGGCTCCCGTCGTCTCGTCGACTCTGGTGCACGAGGGCCGGGTGTGGGACGTCCGCAGCGACACCGTTCGCTACGACGATGCCGAGATCGTGCGCGAGTACGTTGACCATCCGGGCGCTGCGGCTGTGGTCGCGATCGACGACGAGGGGCGGATGCTGCTGATCCAGCAGTATCGGCATCCGATTCGCCACCGGGACTGGGAGGTGCCGGCGGGGCTGCTCGATGTCGCCGGCGAACCGCCGATGGCGACGGCGCAGCGGGAGCTTGCCGAGGAGGCCGACCTTGTTGCCGCGTCGTGGCAGCCGCTCGTGAGCATCTTCACGACGCCGGGCGGCAACGACGAGGTCGTGCACCTGTTCCTTGCGCGCGGGTTGAGCCCGGCGCCGGAGGTACACGAGCGTGAGGACGAGGAAGCCGACATCCGGCTCGAATGGGTGTCCGTGGATGAGGTCATCTCGGGGGTCCTGGATGGGAACCTGCGTAACGGCATCCTCTCGGTGGGGGTGCTCGCCGCGGCCGAAGTGCTGCGTCGCGAACGCCGGGACTGAGGATGCAGCTCGATCGGGCGCTCGATGCGTACCTGCGCCACGTCACGATCGAGCGGGGCTTATCGGCGCACACGGTGGCCGCGTACCGCCGTGATCTCGGGCCGTACCGGCAGTGGCTCGCAGACCGCGGGATTGATGACTCGGAGCAGGTCACCGCGGCGCTCGTGACCGAGTACATCGCCGAGCGCGCGGCATCCGACCCGCCGCCTGCTGCCACGAGCCTTGCGCGTCTGCAGTCGTCGGTGCGGGGGATGCATCGGTTCCTCGTTGTCGAGGGCATCGACCCCGTCGATCCGACGACGCACGTGCGGCCGCCGAAGATGCCCCGGCGCCTCCCGAAGGCGCTCACGATCGCCCAGGTCGAGGCGCTGCTGGCTGCTGCGGGTCCCGAGCCTGCGGCGGCGACACCCGGCGATCTCGTGGCGCTGCGGGATCGGGCACTTCTCGAACTGCTGTACGCGACGGGTGCGCGCGTGTCGGAGGCGGTAGGCCTCGATGTCGACGACGTGACCGATGGCGACATCCTGCGGGTGCGCGGCAAGGGCTCGAAGGAGCGCATCGTTCCCATCGGCTCGTACGCGCGGGCAGCGGTGGATGCCTACCTCACCCGGGCGCGTCCCGAGCTCGCCCGTCGCGGCAAGGCAAGCCCGCGGCTGTTCCTCGGGGCGCGCGGGGCGCCGTTATCGCGACAGAGCGCGTGGCTCGTGATCCAGGCCGCCGCCGAGCGCGCGAACCTCGAGGCGCATGTGTCGCCGCACACGCTGCGGCACTCGTTCGCGACCCATTTGCTGCAGGGCGGCGCCGACGTCCGCGTCGTGCAAGAACTCCTCGGCCATGCCTCGGTCGCGACGACGCAGATCTACACGCATGTCAGCGTCGACGCCCTGCGTGATGTGTATGCGACGTCGCACCCTCGCGCGCGCTGAGCAGGCCTCACGACGACAGACGTTCCCGCCATGCTCGCGCGGTCTCGGCGAGGAGCTGGTCCCAGTTCGTCGGGCGGATGCCGAAGGTCTGCTCGGTCTCAGTGGCATCGACTTCGAACGGTGCGTCGAACTGATACAGCATCCCGTCAACCTCGCGAAGGAGCGGGACGACCAGGCCGCCGGTCTGGAGCAGCCACCGCGGCACGACGCGCAGTCGCGGTTCGGGAGCGCCGACTGCCGTGCTCAGTTCCCGGAGGGCCTCGCGCACACTGACGGGCGGATTGCTGGGGACGAGCCACGGCCGGCCCCAGGCCCGTTCGTCGCGGCCGAGCATTACGAGGGTCCGAGCGACGTCGTCGATCGCTGTCCACGCGTGTGGCACATCAGGGTCGGCGAACACCGATGCGGGCTTTCCTACGAGCGTTGCCTGGGCGTACCTCGCGAGGAGCCCGCTGGCGACGGGGAGAGTCGGGCCGATGTAGTCCGAGGCGCGGGCCTCGGTGGCACGGATGCGGCCTGCCTCGTGTGCCGCGCGTGCTTCCTCCCACATCCGGGCCCGCAAAGCGCCCTTGTGATCAGTCGGATTCAGCGGCATCTGCGCGGTCATCGGCTCCGTGACGGGGCCGTAGCCGTACAGGTTCGACATCGTCACGAGCACGGCGCCGGTCGACTCGGCAGCGGTCAGGAGCGCCGACCCCAACGGCGGCCAGAGGCGTTCCCACTGCGTGTAGCTCCCCGGGTTCGCGCAGTTGTAGATCGCTGCCGCACCGGAGGCGATGCGGGTGAGCGCCTCGGGGTCAGAGGCGTCCGCGGCTATCGACCTGATGCCGTCGCCGCCAAGTTCACTGCCCGAGCGGGTGACGACGATCACCGGTTCACCGTCGCCGGCGAGGATGCGCGCGAGAGACGACCCGACCGGGCCGGCTCCGACGATGACGTGGGGTGCGCTGGACATGGCCCGAGTGTAGGGCCGAACGCGCCCGGCACGCCTCGCGGTCGGTGAACGCTCGGTGACTAGAATCGATCAACGGCATGGCGAAGTCAGGAGAGTCGGTGGCGGGCAGCAAACGAGGCGCGAAGACGGACGCGGAGTCCGACATCCTCGGTCCCACCGGTCGCCCATATCGCGGGTTCGACACCCCTCCGCCGCTGTCGTCGCACGGTCCTGCCCGCGTGATCGCCCTGTGCAACCAGAAGGGCGGCGTCGGCAAGACCACGACGACGATCAATCTCGCTGCCTCGCTCGCGGACTACGGCAGGCGAGTGCTGGCTGTCGACTTCGACCCGCAGGGTGCGCTGTCGGCGGGTCTCGGCATCCCGACGCACGACATCACCACGATCTACGAGCTGCTGCTCGATCCCAAGCGCGACCCGCACGACGCGATCGTGAAGACGTCGGTGGAGGGGCTCGATGTCATCCCGGCGAACATCGATCTGTCGGCTGCGGAAGTCCACCTCGTCAACGAGGTAGCACGCGAGACGATCCTTGCCCGGGTGCTGCGCAAGGTGGCCGGGGAATACGACGTCATCCTCATCGACTGTCAGCCCTCGCTCGGACTCCTCACCGTCAATGCCCTCACCGCCAGCCACGGCGTGATCATTCCGCTGGAGTGCGAGTACTTCGCGCTGCGCGGGGTTGCCCTGCTCATCGAGACGATCGACAAGGTCCGCGATCGCCTGAACCCCGACATCCGTCTCGATGGGGTACTCGCGACCATGTACGACCCGCGCACGCTGCACTCGCGTGAGGTGCTCGAACGCGTCGTCGAGGCGTTCGGCGATGACGTGCTGGAGACCGTGATCGGTCGCACCGTCAAGTTCCCGGACGCGTCGGTGTCGGGGATGCCGATCACGACGTTCGCTCCCGAACACGCCGCAGCGCAGGCCTATCTGCGGCTCGCGCGAGAGCTCGTCGCCCGTGGCGCCGTCGCCTGAGCCCTCGAGCGCGACGGATGCCGCTCCGGTGCCGTCAGACGAGAGCGGCAGTTCCGTGCATCCGCGGCGCATTGATGAGCCGCAGGTGCACGAAACTGCAGCACACGAGGGAACGGATGCCGCGCCCGGTGCCGCTGCGGATGGCGCGGCCGAAGCAGACGGCGGGTTCCGCGTCACGCTCGATGTGTTCGATGGCCCGTTCGACCTGCTGCTGACACTCATCAGCAAACGCGAACTCGATATCACCGAGGTTTCGCTCAGCGAGGTCACCAACGAGTTCATCGCCCACGTGCGGGCGCTCGGCCCCGAGCACGACCTCGACGAGTCCTCGCAGTTCCTGGTCGTTGCCGCGACGCTCTTGGACATGAAGGTCGCAGGCCTGCTGCCCCAGGGGGAGTTGGTGGATGCCGAGAGCGTCGCGCTGCTCGAGGCCCGCGATCTGCTCTTCGCCCGCCTCTTGCAATACCGCGCGTTCAAGGAGGTCTCGGCGTGGTTCGGGCGCAGCCTCGTGCGCGAGGACACACGTCACGCGCGCACGGTGCGGCTCGATGCGAAGTACCGGGATGCCGTCCCCGAACTGGTCTGGACGCTTTCACCGCAGGATTTTGCTGCGCTCGCGATGCTCGCCTTCGCGCCGAAGGAGATCCCGCAGGTCGGGCTCGACCATCTGCACGCGCCGTTGGTCAGCATCCGGGAGCAGGCGGCTGTCGTGGTGACGCTGCTCCGAAACTCCGGATCGCTGAACTTCCGCGAGCTGATCGTCGGGGTGGACCAGCCGGGGATCGTGGTAGCGCGCTTCCTGTCGGTTCTCGAGCTGTACCGCCACGCGGCACTCTCATTCGAGCAGGTCGAACCCCTCGGCGAACTCACGCTGCGCTGGACCGCCGAGCGGTGGTCGGACGAGAACCTTGCGACACTGGGAGCCGACTATGACCGATGACACGACCTCGGACTTCGCTTCCGACATCACCCGCCGGCTTGAGGCGATCATGATGATCCTCGACGAGCCGCACAGCCTCGTGAGCCTTGCCGCGGCAGTAGGGGCGCCCGTGCCCGCCGTACGCCAGGCCATCGAGACCCTCGTCGCTGACTACGACGGTCTGACCGGCGGCCCCAAGCGCGGGTTCGAGCTGCGCGAGGTCGGCGGCGGCTGGCGGATGTATGTGCGAGAGGAGTTCGACGATCTCGTGAGCGACTTCGTCGGAACGCAGGCTCCGTCGCGGCTCTCGCAGGCTGCCCTCGAGACGCTCGCCGTCATCGCCTACAAGCAGCCCGTCACCCGCGGGCAAGTCGCGGCGATCCGTGCCGTCAATGTCGATTCGGTGGTGCGGACGCTCCTGTCGCGGGGTCTCATCACGGAGGTGTTCACGGATCCCGACACCGGGGCGATCCATTACGGCACGACCGATGCCCTGCTCGTGAACCTCGGGATCAACTCCCTTGATGAGCTGCCGCACATC
Source organism: Microbacterium sp. UBA837 (assembly GCF_002296025.1). NCBI lineage: Bacteria > Bacillati > Actinomycetota > Actinomycetes > Micrococcales > Microbacteriaceae > Microbacterium > Microbacterium sp. UBA837. The sequence goes on along the minus strand of NZ_DBHD01000001.1, from coordinate 3,839 downwards.
TCACCCCTGCTCGATGACGGTGCAGACGGTTTCGCGGGGGAGTCGATCCGATGACGGCATCCGGATTCGAGTCAGAGGGCCCCGACGGCGTGCGCCTGCAGAAGGTGCTCGCCGGAGCCGGAGTAGCGTCGCGTCGTGTCTCAGAGCAGCTGATCGCGGCCGGGCGTGTTCGGGTGAACGGCCGCGTCGTGACCGAACTCGGGACGCGTATCGATCCGACCACGGACCTCGTGGATGTGGACGGGGTCGCCGTGCAGCTCGATGAGAGCAAGCGATATGTGGTGCTCAACAAACCGCGCGGCGTCGTCAGCTCGATGCGCGACGAGCGGGGCCGCCCGGATCTTCGCGAATACACGGCGGAATGGTCGGAGCGACTCTTCAACGTCGGACGCCTGGATGCCGATACCAGCGGACTGCTCGTCCTCACGAACGACGGTGAGTTGGCGCACGTGCTCTCACACCCGTCGTTCGGGGTGACGAAGGTCTACATCGCCAAGGTCGAGGGGCGCGTCACGCCGCAGACGATCGCGCGGCTCACACGCGGAGTGACGCTGGAGGATGGCCCGATAGCCGCCGACAAGGCGCGGCTGCTGTCGGCATCCGATGCCGGCGGTGGCTCGCTCGTGGAACTCACCCTGCACTCGGGCCGCAACCGCATCGTGCGACGGATGATGGCCGAGGTGGGGCATCCTGTCGTGGAGCTCGTGCGCCGCCAGTTCGGCCCGCTGCACCTGGGAAGCCTCCCGGTCGGGGCGGTGAGGGAGTTGACTACAGTAGAACGAGGCGCATTGCTGACTCTTGCGCGCCGCGAGGGTGACCCGCAGCAAGAGATCGCGCGCCACGAGGCTGACGACTCTTCGTCGCCCGATTCTCAGGAGACTTCCCCGTGACGAGCCCCGATACGTCAGCCGTGGCAGGCGGTGATTCGCTGACCCCACGCGTCACCGGCACAGTGCGCGTGGTCGGTGCCGGTCTCCTCGGCGCCAGCGTCGGGCACGCGCTGCGCGCGCTGGGCGTGGATGTCGTGCTCGAGGATGCTTCGCCATCGCAACTGCGTCTCGCCATCGATTACGGCGCCGGACGCGCTGCCACGCCCGCCGACGAGCCCACGCTCATCGTCGTCGCGGTTCCGCCGGATGTCGTCGCCGACGTCGTCGAGCGGGAACTGCGCACGTTCCCGCGCGCCGTCGTGACGGATGTCGCGAGCGTCAAGCTCGAGCCGTTGCAGGAGCTCCAAGCTCGCGGCGTCGACCTCACGCACTACATCGGGTCCCATCCGCTGGCCGGTCGTGAGCGGGGCGGTGCGATTTCAGCGCGGGCCGACCTGTTCATCGGTCGCCCCTGGGTGGTCTGCCGTGACGGCAAGACACCGGCATCCGACCTTGCGCTCGTCGAGGCGCTCGCGCTGGATCTCGGGGCGACCCCGATCGAGATGACCCCCGAAGACCACGACCGTTCGGTAGCCCTCGTTTCACACGTGCCGCAGCTGGTGGCGAGCCTGCTGGCAGGCCGGTTCACCGACGCCCCCGACGGGTCGCTGCGGCTCGCCGGTCAGGGCGTTCGCGACACCACCCGAATCGCCGCTTCGGCTCCCGAGCTCTGGGTGCAGATCCTGGCGGCCAATGCCGCCCCCGTCGTAGACATCCTCGACGCACTGTCGCAGGACCTTGCCGCCGTCGCCGAGGCGCTCCGCACGCCCGAGGCGCCGGGAGCTCGACGCGAGATCGCCGACACCATTCGCCGGGGCAACGAGGGCGTGGAGCGCCTGCCCGGTAAGCACGGCCAGAACCGCCGCTTCGCGTCCCTCGTGGTGATGGTCGATGACACCGCCGGGCAACTCGGCCGCCTGTTCGGTGACCTGGGCGCGCTCGCGGTCAACGTCGAAGACTTCCGGCTGGAACACTCGCCGGGGGCCCCTTTCGGCCTCGCCGAAATCGCCGTCGCGCCATCCGTGCTGCGCGACGCGACAGCCGGACTCGAGAAGCGCGGATGGAAGATCGCGAGCACCACCAATGACTGATACCGCCCCCGAGGCTCTGGCCGCCGACACTGTCGCCGCCGACAC
>NZ_DBHD01000001.1:0-1437 GCF_002296025.1 Microbacterium sp. UBA837 | reverse complement strand
GACACCGCCGCGTCCGACGTCGTGATCGTCGCGGTTGATGGCCCTGCCGGCAGCGGCAAGTCCAGCGTGTCGAAGCAGGTGGCCCGCGCGCTCGGCTTCGGCTACCTCGACACGGGAGCGGCGTATCGGGCGCTCGCGTGGCACGCGTTGGCGCGCGAGGTCGACACCTCCGATGCCACTGCTGTGCTGGAAGCCGTCAGCGACTTCGACTTCCGCATTTCCCTGGACCCTGATGACTATTGGGTGCGATCGGGCGAGGTCGATGTGACCGAGGCGATTCGCGAGCAGCGGGTGACGGATGCCGTGAGCGGCGTCGCCCGCGTTCCGGCGATCCGACGAGCGATCAATGCGGCGTTCCGGCGGCTGGTTGCGGCATCCGGTCGTCCCGGGGTTGTCGTGGAGGGTCGGGACATCACGACCGTCGTCGCCCCGGATGCGCCGGCGCGGATCCTGCTGACCGCTGATCCCGCGGTTCGGGCTGCGCGACGCAGCGCCGAGATCAGCGGATCGACCGCGGCAGAGGTCGCGGAGGCGTTGCGGCGCCGCGATTCGTCGGACTCGAAGGTCGTGGACTTCCTGACCGCCGCTCCAGGCGTTGCCGTGGTCGATTCGACCGCGTTGGATTTCGACGAGACGGTGGCAGAAGTGCTCGCCGTCGCACGCCGGGAACTCGGGGGCGCCGCGCCAGTGGACCCCGACCGGGTAGCCCCGGGCGTGGAGGGGAAGGACTGACCATGAGCACCACTGGTGACGAGTTTGACGAGACCGCCGCGGGCGAGGACCACCTCGCCGATACTCTCGCGGACCTCGACGAGGAACTGGCGGAGTCCCGGGCAGCAGCGCTGCGAGCGACCCTCGATGACTACGACCTGGACGAGGATGACGCCGCGGTCCTCGCTGGGCTCGTGGCCGGTGAGGACGGCATCGAGTACCTGCCGGCGTTGCCGGTCGTCGCGATCGTCGGACGTCCGAACGTCGGCAAGTCGGCGCTCGTAAATCGCATCCTCGGGCGCCGCGAGGCAGTTGTCGAAGACACTCCGGGCGTGACACGCGACCGCGTGACCTACAAGGCCGAGTGGATGGACCGCCGGTTCACCCTCGTCGACACCGGCGGGTGGGAGCCTGACGCCCGTGGTATCGACCGGTCGGTGGCGGCGCAGGCCGAGGTGGCGATCGACCTCTCGGATGTGGTCCTGTTCGTGGTCGACGCGATGGTCGGGGCCACCTCGACCGACGAGCACGTCGTCAAGCTTCTGCGCAAGAGCGGCAAGCCCGTCTTCCTCGTCGCCAACAAGATCGATGACGCCCGCCAGGAGCCCGAGGCTGCCGCGCTGTGGAACCTGGGGCTCGGGGAGCCGCATCCGGTTTCCGCGATCCACGGCCGCGGGGTTGCTGACCTTCTCGACGAGATCATGAAGGTGCTGCCGGATGTCTCAG